>CAZGMU010000184.1:0-3334 GCA_964526975.1 uncultured Planctomycetaceae bacterium | reverse complement strand
GTCGATTGGCTAGAATCGGAATTAATCTCTTCCGCGGCTCCGGCAACCAGGCCGGAACACTTGGATCGCGTGCAAGAAATAAACGAGGCGCTGGCAGGGAACTGGCCCAACGATCCTGACGCGATCTACCGATTGGCCTGCTATTTGACAGAGGAGGAGGCTATTCTCGCACAACCGGCCACTAGCGCAACATCCATCACGCCAAAAGAATCTCTGCCCAAGGACGCCAAAACTACGGCTGACTGACCTCGCCGCCGGCAATGGTGCACATGTCTTGATAGATGGTGAAGTCGATGTCGTCGTTGATCATGGTGACGCTGCCATCGGCCAGGCAAAATTGAGCGCCGCCGCTGTGATTGCTGCCGAAGACTAGGTCATTATTCAACATTTTCTTGGTCGTACCGTCGGCATCGACGAATTTCCCGGCGCTGTCGACCGGAGTGTTGATGCGGTAGCTCACGTTTTTCGCGGATTTATCACACATCAATGTGGCGGGATTGCCTTCCCAGATCCCACCGGTCATCCAGTCCGAAAGATTGAAATTGCGTTCGCCGATGGCCAGCGTCTTCGAGGTGCCGTCCGTGATCTTCGAAATCCGGGTGCCATACCTCGGGAGCTTCATGCCATTAGCGCCCGTGGGAGCTTTGAACACGGGGAAAAACACACCGTCATACGCGACATCGCCGCAAGTGAACTGCTCGAGTGAAAGTCGTTTGCCATTCCGTCCCGGTCCGGCGATACCCACGTAGAACGAATCCTTGAGACTGGTGCTGCTATCCGGCGGCCTCTGCGCACTGGGGCACACATAACCCTCGACGATGCTGTATTGACCTTTCCAGTTAGAGGCGCCGCCATCGTTCAAGGGTTTGATTTCGGAGTACAGCGAGCTCTCTTCAAGTTCGTTCAAGATCAACACGCGCCAACTGATCCCGGATGTATTTTCCGTCACATGCATGTTGGCGCCAGGCGGAAACGAGCGCTGACGATCATGAAAGTTTTGGATCGCAACGCCAAGCTGATGAAGGTTATTGCTGCAACTGCTTCGCCGAGCGGCTTCGCGAGCGGCTTGAATGGCCGGCAGCAATAAACCGACTAATATGCCGATAATCGCGATTACTACGAGCAATTCCACCAGGGTAAAACCGTGCGTAGGTCGACCGAGTCGAGGCCGACATTGGCCAGAGATGCTAAGTATCGGGCACCGGAGATCAGGTTCCTGGCCGACACCCGAACCTTCTACATGACAGCGACAGTATGGTTGTGTCATGGTCATAAGACAGGCCCTTTATCCCCGAACTTCCGCTGCGTAGCCTGCAAAAACCAGTTGCGTTTGTCAAATCTTTGCCGCCCGGCTCCCACTGCGGCGAACATCCCGAAAATCAAAGCAAGCGTTACCGAGCCCGGCTCCGGCACGACGCCCATGTAGCGATCAAGCGCGGCGTTCAACCCGGCCGACGACATCCCCATCCCGCTCACCTGAGCCCGGAACCCCACGATATCGTCAAAGTCCAGCCGGCCGTTGCCGCTGAAATCGCCGCCTTGTTGCGGGAGGATATCGCAGTTGCACTTGTTGAAGAACTTGCTGGTGCTGTTGTTCATCAGCCCGAATACGAACAGATCGTAGTCGGCTTGCGTGATGATCCCGTCGCCGTTCATATCGCCGCGGTCGAGTCGTTCGACATAGATCGTGGTGCCGTCGTTTTGACCGGAGCCGGCTCCCAGGTTGACTTGCCTTACGGCAAAGTAAATGTTGCTGTCGCCAAGCAACTCGATGTTCTCGAACGCGCCACTTGCGCTTGCTGCAGTCATGATGGGGAACAACGTTCCAACCGGCACCGAGGCCAGGTTGGTGGCATCTACTACCAGCGTGCCGCCAAGGGCTGCATGTCCCGTGACACTCAAAGTATCGAACTGTCCCGCGCTGGTGCCATAGAGTTCCATCTCTAATTTTCCGGTAGTGGCTTGTTCGTAGTCACCATGCACTTCGAGGCTTCCGATGCCTTGGCCTGGCGCGATCAATCGCGAGTTGATCAATTTATCGACCTTGAACTGTCCCGTGCCGCGGAGTGCCGCGGGCAATAAAAACTCCACTTCGAGAGTAGTGCCAGTATTGTCGAAGAGATACACATCGAAATAACCGTTGTCTAGAATCACGTCGCCCGTGTACTGGAACTCGTTGGCATCGAGAAGCATCACGATCATGCTCGCATTTTCTCGCACGATGAAAGCTCCGTCGCCATATCCGCCGGGCAGGCTTACGTGGGTATTCGCGGCCGCTTCGATAATGCCATCGTTTATTACGTGGCCGCCGGGCCCTGCAAAAAATTGATGGGCGATGAAAGTGCCTCGCAGGCCAGTTCCGATAAATTTTCCGCCAGCCTCCACATGCAAATTAACGTCGATATTTCTGTTCGAGGCCTGTGCCCCACTGGCCGTAAAAGTGGCGCCGTTTTTAATAACCATCGTTCCATGGTTTGCCGATGTGGATGGCCGATAGATTTCGCCGCTCGACCAATTCACATCACCCTGGATTTCCAGGGTGCGCGATTCAAGATATTTATCAATGCCGCCCCATAGTCCGCCTCCTACCGTGGTTACCCCGGCCCCACCTAGGCTGCCCCCGAACCAATTAAAATCGCCAGATATTTTTAAATCGTTGTTACCATTGATCGCCCCCCCACCGAACGTCAGCTTCTGAATCGCGATCTCCTGATCCAGCGTAACCGTGCCGCTGTTGATCACGGCGTCGTACGTAAACCCGCCGTTGCCGTTGTTAGGAAAGAACGACGTGCTGGGCACGTTCGACCAATGAGCCGACGACCAGTTGTTCGTCGTGCCGTCCCAGGTCGACGTAATATCCGCCGCAAGCGCTGGGCGGGCGAGAAGGGCGGCTAGCACCAGGCACGCGAGAGCCCTGGCACGGAACCCGGCGTCGAAGATGAACACAACTCGGTAATCCACAAGACCACCCTGCGATAAAATATGCGTAACTCCCCATCCAGCAAATCGGCAACGCGTGCTTTTAGCCGACAGCTCGCGACCCCCCATCCCCTTGGCCCCACCCCACGCCGATCGCCCTCAACGACCGGCACCGGAAAAGGCTCCCATCGCGATGGGACTCCAATGGGGGATATCATAGCTCGAACCGGCGAAAAAAGGTACTCTTCCCCGCGAAACCGGGCCCTGTCAGGCGGCGAAGCGGCGGTTTCGAGAAAACGCCGCCAGGAGACCGCCCACTAGCAGGAGCAGCCCCGAGTTCGGCTCCGGCACGGTGCCCAGGTAGCGATCAAGCGCGGCGTTCAACCCGGCCGACGACATCCCCATCCCGCTCACC
>CAZGMU010000183.1:0-9322 GCA_964526975.1 uncultured Planctomycetaceae bacterium | reverse complement strand
GGCGATCGTCCCCAAATCCGAGGCGACTCCGCCAACCCACTTGGTGGCGCGAGTGACCGTGCCGTTGCTGCTTGAGCCGACGATAGTGCCCGCGTTGTTGATGTCGTTGGCGACGCCGCGATCATTGTCGCCTGCCAGTCGGGTCAGGCCGGTCATGGCGCCGGCGACCGGATCGTATACGAAGGCCCGCGATGCGTCGTTATTGAACTCGCCGACCATTACGCCGGAGTCGTTGATCGCGTAGCCCCGGGCGAAGCGATTGGCGGTCGCCGCCGGAAGGGCTCCAAGATTATTCATCGGCCCGGCAGGCGGCGACCACACGTACGCCCGCAGAAGCGATCCCGTTGCGCCGGGATCGGACGTGACCAACGAGTTGCCTGTCACCTGCCGGCTATTGTTAACGTCCAGAGCAAAACTTGTTGCACCGCCAAGAGTTCCAAGGTTGACGATGTTATAGGTCGCTGCCGAGAGAGACGCGGCCGGGTATCCGCACGCAAGAACCATTGCGAACAGAGCGTAGCGAATTGAGATGCATTTCATGGGATCTAGCTCCAAGTTGAAGAATGACGGGAAAATGAAACATGTACGATTAAAAATAATTAAAATGTCGGCGCTTCTATGGTCGCGTGTTACGCGCGCTTCGTTACCGCTATCATTTGCACATCACGTTTAGAGTGACGCGCAAAGAATTAAACTCTATGGTCACCGTTAGGCCGGCTATCGAGCCGCGCCGCGCACCTCGAAAGTGTGATGAGGTGCGCGGCCGTGCAGGACGCAGGCCCGATAGGCAGTTAAGACGCGATTGCGGCGCTACGATTTGCGTGCAAACGGACGACGGCGCATCGTCAGGCCCGCTCCGCTAGCGATCGTCGCCAGGAGAAAGGACGAGGCCTCTGGCACCACCAGGTTGTCTTGCACCCAATCCATCGCGACGTCGTGGAGGTTTTCGCTGAGGCCGTTGTTGTAGACCACGAAGAACGGCAGCGACTTCGCGATGTTCGAGGCGCTGCTTTCGAGTTCGAGTGACAGCAGGTAGATCCCTTCGGTGGGGTCGCTGCCGCCGCCATTGAGAAAAGCGTTGAGGTGCCGATGGATCGAGCCACTCGAGGTCACGGTTTGGAGGTTGAATCCGGTGACAAAGTTGGTCGAAGCGTCGGCAATACGGGTTTGCATGCCAAAACTCAGCTCCAGCGTCTCACCGGCTGGCGTCTGGGAGAAACTAACGTCTCCCGTACCGTCCCAGTAGCTCAGATTGGCAGGCAGCCCGAGGCTGCCGGCGCCAACGATGTTGAATAACAATTGGCTGCCGGCGGGCAGCCCGCTTCCGGCGGCGGCGTTGAAGCCGGGATCTTGCGTGAAGAAGGGATCGCTCGGGTCCTCACCGAAGTCGTAGCCGAACACGCGCATGTCTGGGAGCACGGTGCTCGTCGAGTCAACAAATCCGGCTGTTAGAATTCGTCCGTTTTCGACATAAGGTCGGATATCGGCATGCTGAGCAAAGGCAGTGGTGGTGATAAATAAAACAAATATCGAAATAGGAAAGGTCTTCATGTTGTTTCTCCAAGGAATGAAATAAATGAGTTTGCGTGGGCAAGCTCGTGATAAAAAATAACTATTCAAAAAGGCTCCAAGATTGCGCTGCTTCTTCCGGCTTCACGAAGTTGATCGGCGCTCGGCACCAATCGGCGATCGTGTTCTCCGGAATGAGCTGCACCCGGCCATCGGCGAACAAATAATTGGCGCCGCCATGGTGTCGGCCGGTGCTGACTTCACCTTGCATTGCTTCGAGCACGCGCCCTTTCGCAATGTTCGATGTCGTAAACCAGCGATAGGATTCCACATGGTCGTCGAATTCCGAGACGGGGCGGTTTTCCCGATCCGTGAGTTCGAACGCCACCAGCGTTTTCGTGGTCGAAGGTAGTTTGTTGCGATTCAGAAACGAGCCCGGCAGGCTGCCGTTCGTGACGTATGCGTTCATCACGTAGCTCGACATCCTCGCGTCTAACCGTTCTTTTCCCTTGAGGTCGCTGGGGCAAATGCGTACCTCGTCTACGCTCTCCAGGTAAGGAGCAAGTGTGTAAATCCAACACTTGTTCGTGTCGGTGTCGTGAGTCGTTTTGGGAAACAAACCTCGGTGATCGTCGCAATGCTGAATTACAGCCAAGCCGATTTGTCGGAAGTTGTTGGCGCACGCAGCCCGTCGAGCTGCTTCTCGCGCGGCCTGAACCGCTGGGAGCAATAACGCCACCAGCACGCCGACGATCGCAATCACGACCAGCAATTCAACGAGCGTGAACGCGGCAGATTTGACGGGGCAATTGCGCACCTTCATCCGTAGGTCCGGCAAGGGACTTGTTGTATTCATGGGAAACGACTATTTCGAAGGCCTGAACGCTTCGCCGGCCTGGCGCGAGGACAACGGTATTGGTCGGACCGCAGGTGCCTTCGTACCGGCGGCCGGCGAAGCTTATGTGGCGCACACTGTTGCTTGCGATAACGCGCGAGCGCGCACCGCATGCTCAGTAGAGTGCTACGACGATGACGACAAAGACATGTCGGTGCAGCGAGCGCAGCGGCCCGGCGCGTTCCGACATCAAACGCAGAGAACTACGCGCTCAAGAATCGCGGCGGGCCGCGGGCCGCGTAGAGACGCTCGGGCTCAATCGCGGGCTGAAGGGAAGATCGAACGACGAGTGGCTCGAAATGGTCGCTCGAAGCGACCATTTCCACCAGCGGCGTCAGCACTTGGGGAATAGCCAGAAGCTGGCAAATTGCGCAGTCGGCATCCGAGCCGTTAATCTCGCTCTCGTGCTCGTCCGCGTGATCATGCCCACAGTGGGCGTGCGCGTGGCAATGATGGGCCGTATGATGGCTATGAAAGTGGTTGCAACCAGGAAGCAGGTGCAGACCATCGCCCAGGAAAGAAACGGTTCCAAAAACCGCTACAACAAGTGGGGCGGCGAATCGCCGAAAGAAACACATAAAAAAGGCCGCTACTATGCTTAAAACGAAGCTCATGTAGCGGTCCGACCAGTACGCATTATTGGACGACGTAGCGGCCTTGTCAACTCCTCGCAACTGCTTTTTTGACAGCGGCGATCGCTAGGCAAATTTCCTCATTACTTCGCAGCAGCTCATTGCCAACTGCAAACGTGCCGAGCAAGTTATTTTGTCTTGAGCTTCTCGATCAGGAACTTTGTCGGCGAGCCGTATTCCTGGTCTTCCTTGCCGGGATAGGCCAGCACGACTTCGACTCCTGTGGATTTCAACTTTTCCGCCAGCTTCACCCCGTACATGGCCGAGTGGGTAGGGTCTGGTTCCTCTTGGCCTGCTTTCGGCGCTTGCTTTTGGTTCGGGTAATCGAGATAGATCGGCGGATCGTCCTTGCTTACCAGCTCGATCGGCGAATATTCCTTGATCAGCGGCATGATCTGGTCGCGGTTTTCCAAGGCCAGCTTGAACTCGTCAGGGCGTTGTCGGCCTTCGCCGGCAAAGCCGAAGGCATGGCCGCCGTAGACTGCGTTGGAGATCCACTCGCGGACCTGCTTCGGGTCGAGCGACGTTTGCGCGCCTGCCACAGCGGCACAGGTAAGTCGCGTCGATTCGCGCTCGATCGGGTCTTTGCTGTCTGGCTTGGCCAGGTCGTCGTGAAGGGCCAGCCAGAGCGATGTGCAGGCGCCGGCCGAGCTGCCGGTCGCGCCGATGCGCGTGGGATCGATGTTCCATTCCTTGGCTTTCGAGCGAATGGTTTGCAGTGCGCGGGCGTTGTCCATGAGAGGGGCTTTTACCGGCGGCTCGACTTTTTGCTCCATGGCCTCGGGGATAAAGCGATACTCAATCGCGGCCACCGAGATGCCAGCGTCGAGGAAAGGTTTGATTTGCCAGGTCCGATACCTTTCTTTCGTGCCGCCGACCCAACCGCCGCCGTGGATGAGCAGCACGACCGGCGTTGGCTTATCGGACTTGGCTTGCCAGAAATCGAGCCGCTGCCGTTTCGAGTCGTTCGCGTACGCATAATCGGCAACGGTCGGGTCGAGACGCGGAGCGGTCGGTTTTTTCGCCTTCTTGGCTTTCGCTTGGGCCAACAGAGTGGAAGGCGTAAGCAGCAGAATAACGGCTACGAATATCCAGTGGCGCATCAAGTTCCCTTTCGATTCATGGTGAAGAAGCGGTCTGGCGTTCATCGTCAATAGCAACCTGGGGCGCGTCAAGTTCCGAGTGCCAGGTACGGGTTTTCTCATGGAAGTAAAACCCCTATAATCCGGCCCCGGTTTCGTAGTTTGTTTTAGGAACAAGAGCCTTGAATCATTTTGCTGATCGTCTGGCGGCCGCCGTGAAGGCTGCCGGAAATCCGGTTTGTGTTGGTCTCGATCCGCGTTGGGACAATTTGCCCGAACCCCTTCGTCGGAGTGGTCGCACGTCGATTGCTTCGATCGCGGATGCCTATGTGGAGTTTTGCCATGGCGTGATCGACGTTGTCGCCTCGGCGGTGCCGATCGTGAAGGTGCAGGCCGCTTTTTTCGAAGAACTGGGCGCGAACGGCATGGCGGCGATGGCCGACGTTATCTTGTATGCCGAGGCCTGCGGCCTGATGGTGATCGTGGATGGCAAACGCAACGATATCGGCAGCACGGCCGAAGCGTATGCCCGCGGTTACCTGGGGCGCGAAGGAAGTGTGTGGCACGCCGACGCACTGACGGTGAGCCCCTACTTGGGCGACGATAGTTTGACGCCGTTTGTCCAGGTGGCCAATGAGCGGGGCGCGGGGGTCTTTGTTCTTGTGAAGACCTCGAACGAGGGCGGCAAGTTTTTGCAGGATATTGTTGCTGATGAGCAGATGATCTATCGCCGCGTCGCGGCCCATGTCGAAGAGCTTTCGGCAGCCAACGTGGGCGAATGTGGTTACGGAGCCATTGGGGCCGTTGTCGGCGTGACCTATCCCGAGCAGCTTTTGGAGCTTCGCCAGGCGATGCCACACACCTGGTTTCTCGTGCCCGGTTACGGCAGCCAGGGTGGCAAAGCGGCCGATGCCGTCGGTGCGCTCGATGCGAACGGCATGGGCGCGATCATTAACAATTCGCGCAACTTGATCTTCGCACACGAACGGCCAGAGTATCGGCAGAAGTTCGGGCCGGCGCGCTGGCAAGAAGCCATCGAAGCGGCGACGGGGCGGATGATCGACGAATTGAACTCGGCGATTCCAGAGTAGTTGGCGAGGTGTGATCATGACCACCTGGCTCGGGCCGACATGGCCTCTTTGAGGGCGGCTGCGTTGGGGCGGTCGTCGATGTAGTCGGCTTCCCAGAACAGGATATTTTTTGCCTGGAGCTTCACGGCGGCATCGAAATCGCTTTTGAAGTCCTCCGGTTTGGTGGGCACCCAGGCGTAGTACCACACGTCGGCTCGGTTGCCGACTTCTTTCTTCACGGCCTCGAAGGCAGTGGTCGCATTGCCTCCCGCGCGGTAATAGCCGGCAGCGATAGCGGCGTCGATGAGATGCTTCCGTGCCCAGCTTTGGACGTCGAGCAAGAGGCCGCGGAGACTGCCGTCGATCGGGTCTTGCAGGCCGCGGTAATGCCAGGGATGGCCCACCATGACAGCGATCGGGATTTTCTTGTGGTGGTTGTTCACTCGCTCGCGAACGGATTGCATGAATTGGGTGTGAGGCTCGGCCCGTTGCCGCACCCAGCGGTTGTCATCGTTCGGGACATCGCGCGGATCGGCGCCGTACTTCGATTTGAATGCGTCGATATTGGGCGCTTCGTAGCCGTTGTCGGCAACGCCCTTGGTATCTGTTTGCGGGTTGTCGCGAATGTCGCCGGTGCGGACCCAATCGAGGAACAGGCCGTCGAGGTCGTAGTTGCTAAGCAGCTCGTCGATGATGCCGAGCTTGTAGGCTTGCACTTCCGGGAACGCAAAGCTCATCTGCGAGTGGTACCGCGTGCCATCGCGTCTGACCCATACGAACTGTGGGTGCTGTTTGGCGAAGTCGCTGGTGATGCCCCAGCCATGGTCGTCTTCGTTGACCGTGATCCAGGCGTCGATCCGCAGGCCGATCTCGTGGCCGTAGCGGACGGCTTCGGCGAAGGTATCGAATGTGGCGTAGTCGTAACGCTGCTGATCGGCGAGGATCTTCTTGCGATGCTCTTCGCTGATGTTGCCGAAGTATTTTTTGTAGATGGCTTTGCCGGCGTCAGTTTGCGGGTCCCACACATAGTCGGCGTCGACTTTGTAGGCAGGGCGGACGAGCTTGCTCGCATAGACGGCGCGACCGCCGTCGAGCACGCGCCAGTGAACGCGCGACCAACCGCAGGCTTTGCAGGCGTCCAGCATGTGGCGGACGCCTTCGGGGCCCCACTTCATGTTGGGTTTGAGCATCCAGTCAGAGTGGGTGAGAGGAGCGGAGAGGGGGAGCTTCGTGCTATCGTTCTTTGCTTGGTATGCCAAACTGCAAGCTGCAGGAAAGGTAGCTCCGGCGGCGGCCAAAGCTTGGATAAATGTGCGGCGTGTCGTTGGCATTTTTGCGTTCGATTTCGTCCGATTAGGGATCCGACTCTTTCGTCCGTGGCTCGATGAGACCGAGTCGGTATTGCGATTAAAGCACGGCAGCTTATTCTCGATGCTCAAGGTAGTGTACTCCGGCTTTTTTAAACAATTGCGGTTGACTGCTGCAACCAAGCCGCCGCTAATATTGTTCATTCCGTCCTACGAATCTCAAGCCGCTTCCAACGACATGCCGATCCTTTGATGCGCCACTTGGCATTGCGCCGCGCCTTTGTCGTCTAAAATGTCGTACTGTCAGCGCTAGCGCTCGCTCTTCATCCGCAGCAGTGCGTAAATCAATGGGTTTTACGACAGGTGAGCGGATGTCATTGCTTCGAAGCATTTTTGACAATGGAGTTCGGTTTCATGATAGCTGATTTGAGCGCTCAAATACTGTCGCATGCTATCGAGGCAGTGCGAGCATCGCACCGGGAAAGCGTTCCGTTTCCACACGCAATCATTCCCGATTTTTTTCCGCAAAAAATCTACGACGATTTGCTCGATTTTTTACCCAAAGATAGCGAGTACGAGCCATTCGTTTACAATAAGAATCGCACACAGGATGGCGGCAGCAGCCGTTTGCGATTTCGGATGCAAAATGAGTGGCTCGACCGCCTTTGCGGTACTCAGCGCACGTTTTGGTATGCGATCCGGCAGGCGCTTGGAGCTCAGTCGCTGAAACAAGTGGTATATGAGAAGTTGAGCGAAGGACTGGCGTATCGATTCGAAATTCTCGAGTCCAAAGTTAAAGACATCAGCGGGTATGCCTTGCCAGAGCTGTTTCGCGAGCTTTCCAGCTATCAGATCAAGCCACACCCCGATACACGTCGTAAGGTGGTCACGATGCAGATTAGCTTGCCGCGTGATAGTTCACAACAATATCTTGGGACCGAGTTCTATAAACGCAGCTTCAATCCGCTGCATATGACTCGGGAGCCACGTGGCTTCAAGATCGTGAAGTGTACACCTTTCTTGCCGAACTCCGCTTATTGCTTTTCGGTGTTGAACACGGTCGGTTGGAAGAGTTGGCACGGACGTTCAACGCTGCCGCCTAATTGCGGCGTGCGCAACTCGATTCTTAATATTTGGTATCAAAATGTGGAAGATGCCAACCTTGATCTGGCGGGCGTGCCGGAAAGCAAAGCCGCATAACGCCATTAGGAAAAGTGATACTTGCCAGGTCGCGAGATGGGGGCGACTTCGAATGGACCGAATTTGTATTCGGTGGGACCGAGGTGGTTGGTTGATTTCATCGCGTCGTCCCAGGTGATTTCCTGCCCGCTGTAGCAGGCCTCGCGGCCGATGATGCCGGTCATGGTCGCTTCGGCGACGTTTTGGGCTTCATTGATTGGTTCGCCGGCGCGAATGCTGGCGATCAAGTTGGCGTGCTCAAGTTGATACGGCGCGCCTTTCTTGCCCTTGAAGCTCCATGGCTCGCCAGACTTGAGGGTGATTTCGTCCGCACAGTTGCTCGTGCCCTTGGTGCCAGCGACGAACTCGCCGATGTTGTTGCGGCAATCGTTGATCTGGCGGCATTGGCTGAAGACTGTGATGCCGTTCGGGTATTCATATTCGACTGCAAAGTGATCGAAGATGTTGCCATGCCGTTCGCCCAGGCGCGATTGGCGGCCGCCCAGGCCAGACACGGCTTTGACTGGATGGGCGCCGAGGACCCAATTCATGATGTCGAGATTGTGAACGTGCTGCTCGACGATATGGTCGCCGGAGAGCCATGTGAAATAGTTCCAATTGCGGATTTGCCACTCGAGGTCGCTCCAACCCGGCTCGCGGTCGATGACCCAGATTTCGCCACCGTTCCAATAAGCTTTGGCATAGGTGATATCTCCGATCGCTCCGTCGTGGATGCGCTGGATCGTTTCGCGATAGTTGGGCGCGTGGCGGCGCTGGGTGCCGGCGGCGATGCCGAGCTTCTTTTTCTTCGCCAGCTCGCCGGCTTCCATTACCATTTTGACGCCGGGCACATCCACTGCGGCCGGCTTTTCCATGAAGACGTTCTTGCCGGCTTCAATCGCGGCCTTGAGATGGGTTGGCCGGAAGTGGGGCGGCGTGGCGAGGATGACGTAATTGATCTCCGGAATTGCGAGCAGCTTTTCGTAGGCGTCGGAACCAAGAAATTGGCGTTCCGGTGGAACGTGGTAGCCAATCTTCTTGAGGTTGCGATGGCAATCCTCCATGCGGTTTTCGAACATGTCGGCCAAGGCGATGACCTGGATGTTTTTATTCTTGGCTTCGGCACCTTCAGCGACATCTTCGGTGTGGTAAGTGTTCGTTGGGTAGACAACCTTGGTGCCGGCGCCAATGGCGTCCAAGAGAGCGCCCGTGCCGCGACCACCGCAGCCAATCAGGCCGATTTTAACCTGAAAATCGTCGGTACCGGCGGCGTGAACATAAGGTGCGCGAAGGGCAGTAATCGCGGCCGCGCCAGCGATTGCGGAGCTTTGCAGGAAATTCCGACGAGAGACGCTACCGAGAGAGTTCGTTGAATCGTGCATGGAAGGCTGCCTGGAGGGAGTGAGAAAGAATCGAGAGGGAGACTATTGGCTCCGTGCGTGTGATAACGTCGCTGACGGAGCCGGCCTGGTTAGTGCCATTTTCCAATTCATGTAGCCACGGAGGATACAGAGTTCACGGAGAAGCTATGGAGAACAGGCCCTCCTTGATTAACTCTCCGTGAACTCTGTGTTCTCTGTGGCTATGTATTAAGGAACTCGAACAAAACCGGGGGCTAGCGCCCGCCGGCTAATCCAATCAGCCGGAA
>CAZGMU010000182.1:0-9335 GCA_964526975.1 uncultured Planctomycetaceae bacterium | reverse complement strand
GGGCTCGTGTTGCCTGGACCAAACCAGGCGTCGCCGGAAAGTCCCAGCCGATCGTAGAGGTTGCCGAGGATACCGCCCATGATGCACCCGAGTGAGAGCGTAATCCATGCGTTACGGGCACCGCGAAACCAGAACAACCAGACGGGCACGGCGACGGCCGCAATGATACCTAGCACGGCGAAATAGGCGAACTTACCCTGCCCCATACCGAACAGGGCGCCGAGATTGCGGCTGAGCTGGATGCCGACATGGCCGGGCCAAAGCCAGGCGATTTCGCCCGCGCGCAGGCTCTCTGACGAAAAGCACCAGGCCTTCGACAACAGGTCGGCTGCACATCCGAGCGCGGCGACGACCACAAAGAGCACATAACGGCTACGGGGAATCGCGCTCGTCGTGGGCAGGTTTCCCGAATGCGCGGGCGCTGAGACCGTTTTCATGCTTAGGGTGAAATCCATTTCACCTCCGATCGGTAGACGATACTACGGAAGCGAGCGACTAGCGTGGGATTCGCTCGCCGTCGTTTTCTTGCCGCTCTGCACATTTGATGCAGACGGGAGTATAGGGGATGGCGTTCAATCGGGCCTTAGCAATTTGGCCCTCGCATTCGATGCACTTGCCGTATTCGCCATCGCCAATTCGTTCCAGAGCCGAGTCGATCAGGTCGATCGTGTCGCCGTCGACCTCGATGAGGCCCAACGTGAATTCTTGCTCGAAATTGTCGCTACCGAGTTCGGCCATGTGAATGGGCATGGCGTTGCTATCACTGCCTTCGATACCGGATTTCCGGAGAGCGACTTCCGCCATGGCGGTGACGTCGCCTCGCAGCCGGCTGCGAAGGGCGTGGAGCTTTTCCTTGTACGCGATCATTTCCGACTTCTTCATGTTGGTTCTCCGAGTCGCTCTAATCCATTTCGCCACGGATGCCGTCACCTGCGGCAAAGACTCATTATTTTAGACCACTCAAAGAGTGGTTGTCTAGCGTCTGGTAATCATTCCGACAGGTCGATTCGGTTGCGATAGCATGTTTGTTGCAGTAAACTGACAGAAAGTCGCGAATCCTGGGCAAAGGCTTATGGAAGCGGGCTGTTGAAAGTCGCTGCGGTCGACGATTCTTAGGCCGTGCAGGTTGAGCTGTGCGCCGCCATTCGACATTTCCGCCTCTCGTGTGGAAGCGACCGGGTTGGAACAACCGGGCTGTAGCAGCCGGAAGGTATTGCGGTGGCATCTACGGTGAAAACTAAAACCGACCTCGCTTTTCAGCGGTGCGTGATGCCGGATTGCGCGGCGACGTACGATGTCGGCGATGTGCGGACCTCGTGCCAAGCGTGTGGCTCGCTGCTAGACGTGGTGTACGACTGGGACTCGCTGCGAGTTCCACAATCGCTCAAAGAATTCGAAGAGAAGTGGACACGGCGACACGACCCGCTGTGCTTCAGCGGCGTGTGGCGGTTCTACGACCTTCTGCCGTTTGCGCCGCCGGGCAAGATCGTGACGATCGGCGAAGGGCAGACGCTGCTGCATTCGTCGGAGGGCGTGGCCAAATATGTAGGCGTGCAGTCCAACAATTTGTTCTTGCAATACGAGGGGATGAATCCCTCGGGCAGCTTCAAAGACAATGGCATGACAGCGGCGTTCACCCACGCCCACACGACCGGTGCTAAACGCGCCGCGTGTGCCTCGACCGGGAATACGAGCGCATCGCTCGCGCTTTACTGTGGCGTCAGCAAGTTGATGCAGGCCGTGATCTTCATCGGATCAGGAAAAATTTCCTACGGCAAGCTCTCGCAGGCGCTCGATTATGGCGCGCTCACGATCCAGATCGCCGGCGACTTCGACGACGCGATGATGCGCGTGCAACAAGTCAGCAAGCAGCTTGGCATCTACCTCGTGAATAGCGTGAATCCCTTCCGGCTCGAGGGCCAGAAGACGATCATGCTGCGTGTGCTGGAAGCGCTGAAGTGGCAGGTGCCAGATTGGATCGTGGTGCCAGGCGGCAACCTGGGCAACAGCAGCGCGTTTGGCAAAGCGTTTCATGAGTTGCATGAGCTGGGGCTGATCGATCGCATTCCGCGGCTGGCGGTGATCAATGCAACCGGCGCGAATACGCTTCACCAACTCTACGAGCATCGTGGCTTGCGGTGGAACGGCGGCCGGCCGGACGCGAGCATCATCAACAACTACTACGCCGAGTTGGACGATGCCTCGAAGCGGGCATCGACCATTGCGAGCGCGATCGAGATCAATCGGCCGGTGAATTTGACGAAGTGTCTGCGGGCGCTCGAGTGCTGCAACGGCGTGGTTCGCGAAGTGACCGACGAGCAAATGCTCAATGCCAAGGCACAAGTCGGGGCGAACGGGCTCGGGTGCGAACCGGCGAGTGCGGCGAGCGTGGCTGGCGCGAAACTGCTACGTGAAGAAGGAATTATCGCGCCTAGCGAACAGGTTGTGTGTATTCTGACCGGGCACCAGCTTAAGGACCCCACGGCGACCGTTGCCTATCACACGGCCAACCAGGAAGAATTCAATCGCGTGCTGGGAAGCCGCGGCGTGAGTCGAGCCGAGTTTGCGAATCGCGCAGTGCAGGTCGAGAACAATCTGGATGAGATTGTTCGGGCGATCAATTTGAATAGCTAGCGCCAAACGCTGTTCGATTATATAGCTATATAGCCCGGCCGTTTCGGCCGGATTTCGGCGCTGCTATTTGACCCAGGACCTGGCCAGACAGGAACCGACCCGAGACAGGTCGGCTATAGGAGTTGTGATGAAACTTGCTATTCACGGTGCGGCGGGGCGGATGGGGGAACGGGTGACGGCGCTGGCTGCTAAAGATCCTCGTTTCAAGATTGTGGCGGCGCTCGAATCGGCCGACAATCCGCTCTTGGGAAAAGACGCGGGCTTGATTGCGGGCATTGGCGAAATCGGCGTGCCGCTGGGCGTGGTGGGGGAATCGGATGCCGATGTGGTGATCGATTTCTCAGTTCCCGACGCAGCGGTGGCCGTGATTGCTCATTGCGTCGAAGCGAATCGGCCCGTAGTGGTCGCCACGACGGGACTCGAAAAAGAGCAGCAGGAATACATCACCAAAGCGGCGAAGAAGATTCCGATCGTGTGGTCGCCCAGCATGAGCACGGCGGTCAACGTGGCGATGAAGCTGACCGATATCGCTGCCCGGGCGCTCAAAGAACTTCCAACAGGGGTCGATGTCGAGATCATTGAGCGGCATCATCGGTTCAAGGAGGATGCGCCGAGTGGGACCGCGCTGAAATTCGGCAAAATCGCGGCAGAAGCGATGGATATCTCGGAGCATACGCACGGCCGGTCGGGGCGCCCAGGCGCGCGGCCGCGGAACGAAATCGGTTACCATGCCGTACGGACGGGCGACAATCCAGGCGAGCATACAATCGTATTCGGCATGTTGGGGGAAACGCTCGAGCTGCGCGTGGCGGCGTCGAATCGGGATTGCTATGCCCAAGGGGCGCTACTGGCGGCGGAGTGGCTCGTGGGCAAGAAGCCCGGATTGTACGGGATGAGTGATGTGCTGGGATTGTGAAGCGGAAAAAACCGTGTGAAACCAAATGACATTGGCGTCGGCGGCAACGCCGAATCTGCACCAGTAAATTCGGCGTTGCTGCCGACGCTAAGGCTATGGCCAAATGCGACGAAGGATATCTTTGTGACGTGTGTGGCCAGGATGTGGCGGAGCTAACGGATAGCGATTTGTATTTACGCTATATCGTCGGGATGCTTGACCCGGAAGTGCTTCATACAACCGCCGAGCGGCACATTCGCTGCAACCCAACGCTGGCACAATATATTGTGGCCGATGACTTCGCGCCGGTCACCGTCGAGGGGCCATTCGATAAGCGGCAGCTTGATGTGGAGTACGTTCGGGAGCGCGAGCGGCTTCTCTCACGCGGTTGGCAGCGGCTAAAAGAAGTCGGCTCGTTGGGTATTCCGATCATCGAATACCCGCTGCCAGAGGTAATCGCACAAATCCAGGCTCGCAGCATCGGGCCGAGCTGACCTTGTGGCAATGTTCGGGCGTCCGCCATAATCGCGGCGATGAGCTCCCCTTCCCTGCCTAAGTTGCAAGTGTCGCCCCGCCCTGGCCTGCATTTTGTGCTTCCAGAAGGCGTGACGCCACACGATCAGCTTCCGCCGCTGGGACGTGACAAGAGCTTTTGGGCGATGGCGTCGACTCAGTTTTTGGGGGCGTTCAACGACAACTTGTTCAAGCAGCTCGTCTTGCTGCTGGCTACTCCGACTCTTGCTCAAGTCAAAGAGGGCAAGGCGGTTGATTTGCAATCGCGGGCTCAATTTGTGTTTGCAGCCGCATTCTTGGTTTTTTCAGGATTCGCCGGTTTTCTTTCGGACCGCTACAGCAAAAGCCGCATCGTCCGTATTTGCAAAGTCGCCGAGATTGCAATCGCGTTGCTAGGGATGGTGGGTTTTTTCTACTTCGAACAGATTGGCGTCAACGGAATGTTCGTCGTGCTGTTTCTGATGGGGGTGCATAGCGCGTTCTTCGGCCCGGCTAAGTATGGCATTTTGCCGGAAATGATTCGCGGCCGCGATTTGCCGCGAGCCAACGGAATATTTTTGATGCTCACGTTTTTGGCGATTATTTTCGGCATGGCGATGGCCGGCGCGGTGCTGGCCGGGTTTCATGACCGGATTTGGCTCGGGTCGATTGCATGTGTGTTAGTCGCCATTGCGGGAACAATTACTTCGCTGGGAATACGCTCGTTGCCGCCAGCCCGAGACGACCTGAAGTACAACTGGACCTGCTGGCTGATCCCGCGTGACACATTGCGGCTCATCGCGCGGAACAGCAAGCTGCTCTGGGCCATCGTGGCGGTGACGATGTTCTGGCTCGTGGGCGGCGTGGTCCTGCAAACCGTCAATGCCTTGGGGAAGTCGCAACTCGGGCTCGGCGAGTTGCGGACCAGCGGGCTAGCGGCGGCGATCGGGCTGGGCACCGCAGTAGGCTGCATATTGGGCGGTTACCTGTCTCGCGGCCGGATTAACGCGAAAGTCGTGACCACAGGCGCTGTGGGAACAGTAGTAACGCTGTTCATCATGAGCCTGCCGGGCCAAGATCACGGGCACCTGCTGGGGTTCTACGGCAGCCTGCCCGTGCTGGTGTTGCTGGGAGCATTCAGCGGCATGTTCATCGTGCCAGTGCAAGTGACTCTGCAATCGGTGCCGCCGGCGGACGAAAAGGGCCGCATGATCGCAACGATGAATCAATTCAGTTGGGTCGGGGTGATTCTCGGCGCGGTCGTCTACAATACGTGCCTCGACCTGCTTAGCCACACTGGCTGGCCGCGAGCGTCGATCTTCGCCGTCACCGCGCTGCTGATGCTGCCCGTGGCAATCCTCTATCGGCCAAAGGACGAAAAGCTGGCCGACGCAACAACATAGCCGACCCATCCTGGGTCGAAACGATGCCGTGGCCAAAATACAGTGATAGAAACGGTACGCAATACTCCCGGCCAGAATGGCCAGGCTATTTATTGAACCGACGCGGTTGCGTCTTTGAGCGCCGAATTTTTGAACTGATGATCGACGAGCGCGGCAATCGCCTGCTTGGCGTCAAATTTCTCTTTGTCGACGGCAACCTTGACGGTCTTAGTTTCGAACTCCACGAGCACGTCCTTAGCGCCCGGCTGCTCCGAAAGGATTTCTTTCACTTTCGCGCCGCAGCCCTCGGGGCACATCATGTCTGGCACGGTGAACTCGACGGTGGGGGCGCCGGCGGTGTTGAAGGCGGCGGGCGTAGCCGGTGGGGCTGTGTTGGCTGTCGTCGGTGATTCCACACGACTGCAACCGACACACAAGCCAATACCTGCCAACGCGACTAGAACAACTGGAATAAAACGGCTCCTCATGTTCAACTCCTCTCACTACGAGCGCTCGTCGAGCTTTTCTGCCAGGGCACGCGCCAATTGCTGCTCGACGCCAAGCAGCCCGGCCCAATGCTGCATGTATTTTACGTCCAACTCCCCTTGCGTGAATAGGACATCCGCCACGTCGATATCTGACGCCATATCCTTCATGACTTGTGCCGCGTGCGCGCGATGGCCTCCAGCATTCGGCGGTTGCGCTCATCGTTCTCGCGTGGGGATTGATGCCGCAGACGCCGATGCGGGGTTCCGCGATGCCGGCGCGGCGCACGATCGCGCGGCCGCGGGCGATGGTGCGGGAAACCAGTGCCGCATCGATGCGCGCGATGGCCTCCAGCATTCGGCGGTTGCGCTCATCGTTCTCGCGTCGGATCAACTCAAACTTGCGATCGATCTGCTTGGGGGTACCGTGTGCCAGAAATGGCTCCGATTCGGCCGTAAGCTTGAGTGTCAACGCCAGCCGCTCACCAGGCGTCATCTGGCGGTATCGTTCGAGTGTTTCGCGGCTGAGCATTGATTAGTCTCAAAAAATTCAATTCGCAATCTCCGCGGTCATGGTCGTCTAACTGCTGAGCGACTGAGCGGCCCAATTTAGACCTTCCTCAACGTCTTCTTGCGTCAGGTGCGGGTACGATCGAACGATACTATCTCGACTAGCACCGGAAGCAACCCATTCCAGAATCATTTCGACGCTGATTCGCGTGCCCTTAATGCAAGGCTTGTCAGCGAGAATCACGGGATCGGAAACGATGCGCGTGAACATGTGGGGTTCTCCACTGCTATTATAGTAGACGGAGCGACTTATTGATCATCCGTAGCCTGCGACAATAGGATGCAAAAGGCTTCGACACTGCACTCAATAGCCGGACTTATACTCAATCTCTGTTGCCGGCTTCAATCCTGGAAGTTCATCGATGATCCTGTCGACCACGTACTTCAGCCATGTTGCCATCGTGTGGCTACCTTCTCGTGTCCGGTTTTGGACTGCGACCAGTCGTACCATCGACGGATCCCACGAATTGGCGTCTCTCATGTTACTCGGGGCAACTCGCCAAATGCCACAACCACTCATTCCCTGAAACGGAGGAATCTCGTCCGGAACAAACTCCGCATCAGTTGCTCGCAGCCCATACCCGTCAACTGATAATGCGATGTGAACGCATCGATCAAAATTGTCCGTGGGCGGATTCGTCTCGATGGTTCCCAAGAAAAACATTGCTGGGCCGCGCGCGACCGGCACCATCTGATACGAGTCCAACGGAAAACCAGCGACCATATACAGCGCGGGTCGCGGATCAATACGCTGATCGCATTCCGCGAGCGTGAGAAACCGACGCTGTGGATAGAACTGATCGACGGCATTTTGATCCAAATGTATCGCTGCAATGTCGCGATCAGGAAACATATCATCCACTTCAGTCGAATAGAACGTGCTCTGCACCAACGGAATTGGAGCAGCAATACGTTGGCTGACATCGGCGTAAAGCCACGTACCATTCTCAATAAAATTGCGAATACCGTGCGCGGCAGTCAGCACAAAGTGTTCTGAGCCAATGCGAAACAGTAAACCAGTCCGATCCAAGTCCAATCCGGTCTCGTGTTCAACATCGCGATAAATTGGCACTGTGTTCTTCAGAATCGCTATTCCGGCTTCATTTGCAATGCGACTAAAAAGCGCATGGGCGCTGGAGCGCTGAGGCTTCGGTGTGATGATATCCATTACGTTGCGAGTCATACCAGTTCCCGATCAATCCCCATCACGCCAAGGTTGGAACGGCTTCCGTGGGTTTGTTTTCGACTTGGCCACCAGAGCTTGGAACTCAGGATTCGAGGCGAGCAGGTCGTCGATCAGCGAATTATCCTCATCCGGCTCCATGCCATTTCGCACCGTCTTCAATAGCAATGCAGCGACACCAGCGGCCGGGTCCCGGCGTGCAGCGCGCTCAAGGTAATCGATTGGATTCAGTCGCATAGCGAGACTGCTGGCAACGAAGCAATTGCCGACCATCAGCACGGCAAGTATCCAATGTCTTTGCCATACGAGTAAGCACACCCACGGCACAGATAGAAGTGACACGGCGGAACACATGCGCGACAGTCCAACAGCCGCCTCTGGGTTGCGTAGATACCAGTAATGGCGCCGCACAAGTAGTTCCGGATCGATTACGGCAGCATTGCTAAGTTTATAATTCAATGGGAGCAGTTTCGCTGCTGACAAAAGGATCATTTCAAAAAAGCCAACCAAGCAAAGATGCAAGATTGCTGCCGGAACTGGCATAAAAAGACCCCACACCAGCAAAGGGACGAGCAATACAATCACCAGCAGACCGCCCATAGTTAGGTCTCCGACCAAGATGGTCCGGCTGTAGTTGCTGGTTCCAACGGCTTCTCCGCCGCCATCGCGCGGATTTCCTCGGTGATCTTCATCGAGCAGTATTTCGGCCCGCACATGCTGCAGAAGTGGGCGCTTTTGAAAGTGTCGGCGGGGAGGGTCTGGTCGTGGTAGGCCTTGGCTGTTTCGGGGTCGAGCGAGAGGCGAAATTGCTCATTCCAGTCAAACGCAAAGCGAGCACGCGAGAGGGCGTCGTCGCGATCCTGAGCGCCGGGGCGTTTACGAGCGATGTCGGCCGAGTGGGCCGCGATCTTGTAGGCGATCATGCCCTGCTTCACATCTTCCTTTTCGGGTAGGCCGAGATGCTCTTTCGGCGTAACGTAGCAGAGCATCGCCGCGCCGTACCAGCCGGCCATCGCAGCGCCGATGCAGCTGGTGATGTGGTCATAGCCAGGAGCAAAATCCGTCACGAGCGGACCGAGGACGTAAAACGGCGCGCCGTTGCAGACTTCGATCTGCTTCTCGATGTTCATTTGGATTTGATCCATCGGAATGTGACCAGGGCCTTCGACCATCACTTGCGTGCCGCGTTCCTGGCCACGGCGGGTTAGTTCGCCGAGGACGTCCAACTCGGCAAATTGCGCCTTGTCGCTAGCATCGGCGATCGAGCCGGGGCGCAAGCCGTCGCCAAGGCTCCAGGTGACGTCATACTGCCGCATGATGTCGCAGAGATCGTCGAAGTGTGTGTAGAGCGGGTTCTGCTGGCGATGGGCCATCATCCACTTGGCGATGAGCGAGCCGCCGCGGCTAACGATGCCGGTCACTCGGCCCATCGTAAGATGCAAGTGCTCGAGCATGACACCGCAGTGGACCGTCATGTAGTCGACGCCCTGCTTGGCCTGGTGCTCGACCATATCGAGAAAGTGCTGCGGGCGCATGTCTTCGATCTCGCCGCCCAACTCTTCGAGCATCTGGTAGATCGGCACGGTGCCGATCGGCACGGTCGACGCGGCAATGATCGCGGCGCGGATTTCGTCGATGTTCTTGCCGGTCGAGAGATCTATCACGGTGTCGGCCCCATAGTGGAAGGCGAAGTG
>CAZGMU010000181.1:0-9360 GCA_964526975.1 uncultured Planctomycetaceae bacterium | reverse complement strand
GCGGTGATATTGACGGCGAGTGATCCGATAGTCATCTAAACACCTATCACTCGTCGCATGGCTGCCAGCGAACTCTCGGGCTTCTTCTCTTCTTCCATCTGAGGCTCCACGCCCCACGGTTCAATGCAGAACTCCGCCAGCCATTCGTTGAATTGCTCTCGGGTCATGCGACTGAGCATTCCGTCAACGTCGGTCGTGTGCTCAACTGTGCGAGCCAACCGCAAGGCAAACCGACGCCTTGGGTTGGCCCTTAGTTTTTTTCGAGGTCTTCCAAGTCCTCGTCACTAATACCAACGTGCGCCTGCGCTGCTTCGGCGATTGCATTTGTGATCTTGGAGTCTTGCTGGCGGATGCGCTCAATATCGGAGTTGCTGTAGACTGGGTTGCCGTTGTCGTCGACGACTGTTTCCACGATCATCCGGCACTTGAGGTCAAGCATCTTGCTGCCCGATACCTGCCCGCGCTTGTCGCGTATCGAGGCTTCCATACGCGACCGCTCTAGTTCAGTGAGCGAACGAAAGCGGACTTTTCCCACGCCTTCAATCGGCACGGTTGCAAAGCGGCGCACTGTAGCTCCGAGTAGCGATTTAGGATCGAACAATTCACTCATCGCCAGCCTCGCCTAAGTCCGATTCAGCCAAATCCGTTTCTACGTCGTTCTCGTCATCGAGTAGCTCGAATGGCAGCTCGATCGGGCCACTAACTTTGCAGGGCTTCACCCCACCGCGCGCAGCCGCAACAACCTTCACGACTTCCTGCACTTCCGCTGGCGTCAGCATCACGCCGGGAAACAGTCCGATCGCAGAGCCTGGCACTCGGTTGATCGTGGCAATCTGGCGACCGCCTAAGAGAAGTTGATCCATGTTCCAGCCAGCGCGGCGAATCTTGCCGGTGGCGTGCTCGCGAAACGAGCCAACCAACTGTTTTAGTTCTGCTTTTGGCATATCCTGCACCTTACGTTGCGGCGGTGAATGTCAGCGCGCCGGTAAATTTGTACTTCGCCTGCCCCATCATGATCTCACCCACCGCAGGGCTGCCCGGCGTGTAGTCCAAGAGAAACGCGGAGCCTGCGATGGTGGCCGCTGTCGACTGCCCCGCACCGATTGGATAGTTGACGGTCAGTGTTTCGGCGGCTGCGTAGGGTGGCGCGATCGCGTCGATGTGAAAGAACTCAATCGTCACTCCCCCGTAATCCGGCAAATCCTCCGGCATGAACGTCTTGCCGTTGGCGGTGGCGAGATTGGTGGTTTCGAGAGACGCCCGCGCGATGGCGTCGAATGAAATCGACTTAATCAGCGCGGCTGTGTCCCAGGTGGAAGTGCCGAGCGTTAGTGTTGCGCCATGCCCCTCATCAACTGCTACAGGCATCTGTTAGGTTCCTATGTAAAATCCGGCACGTCGGCCGAGTGGATAATCTCAAAGTCCATGCTCACGCGGTAACGGTGGGTGTCGCTTCCGTTCACTGGCGGTGACGTTACGACGTTGTCGCGAATCAATCGGCTGGTTCCGTAGCACCCTTCGCCAAATTGCCCGCGATAACCACTCAGGCGATTGCGAATTAACTCACGCAACCGCTGGGCCTCCGCCCGTTTCCCCTTGCCATCCGTCCATACATCGACCTGAATCACGGTTGTGTGGGTTCCGACTTCACCCTCCAGGCTGTACTCCGGCTCCGCCGACAGATCGCTAATGTTGATCCACGGATGTTGCACTCCCTGCGGCGCGGTGTCGGGATACATTCGGTCGCTAAATACATCCAGGATCGCGGCGCTGCCGGCTAAATGGTCCCTTATATCTTTCGCAACGAACGTCACAGCTTGGAGCCTTTAACTGCTTTAGGAAGTGTCGTTGTTACTTTTTGTTCTGCGATGAACTGCCGCAAATCCGCCTTGAAATACTCTTGGTAGACTTCCTTGTTTTCGTAGAGCGCTGTTCTAAGCGGCTTCACGGCTGGCATTGTTTCGGTCCCAAATTCAAGGGCGGCCACGTAGTAGAATGGGTCGGTTTCGCCTTTGGCTGGGTGGGGTGTTTTTCCGTCGTGTTTCTTGGCATAGTTGGCGAATAGCTTATCGCGGTCGGGCATCACTGCGATTCCAACTCGATTGCGGCTGCGCTTGAGCGACTTGCTCCGAATCGATTTGTGAAACGCTCCCGTGTCGTACGCTTCGGCCCGAACGATCCGCTTGATCTCGGTTGTTAGTCTCTTGCTTCCTCGCCTCAGTGCGCCTCGCACAAACTTCCGCTGCAGCGCCGGTGTCATCGCAGTTAGCTTGGCGTCTAACTCTTTGTCGCCAGTCACAAACACAAGTTTCTGTGTCGCGGCCACTACGGTTGCTCCGTCACCATCAACTGCAGTTCCCGATTCGCCTCATCCACATTCACAATCTGTTCAATCTGAAAGATTCGATAATTGGCGTCGTGTTCCGGTTCCGCCGGCCTCACGTCATTCAACCTCCGAAACTTCATCCGGCACTTCGTCGTTAATTCGAGTAGCTTGCTGGTGCAATGCGCCTTGATGATTGACCGTCTCGTGCTAGTTACCTGCGCTCCGTCAACGAACTCCGCCCGCTGCGACTCCACTTTGGTTGGCTCGATGGAAACCCACGCCTTCGTCAACGTCTCCCATGTACCAGCTAGCTCCCCGAAGTGGTCCTCCGGCTCATTCCGCTTCTCAAACGTGACTAGGATGTTGCGTTTGCTCATGCATAACTGGTCCAATCAATCAGCCCGAGCAAGCGGTCTGTCGCGCTCATCGCCGCTTTCAACTCGCCTTCCGAGCCCGCCCCCCACATCTCCGTGATCTTGGTCTTCATCGCTTGCAGTGCAACCGGGGGTATCGCATCTGCATTCGCATAACCGGCCGTGAACGTGATCGTGATTGCATCGGGTCGCGAATAAACAGAGGGAATCTCTGCATCTGCAGCCCACACAATCCGCCCGCCTCCGTCCGTCGACAGCTCCACAACGTAGTTGCCAGCCGCCAGAGTTTGCGAAGCGTTGTCTTCGTCGTAGTAAGTAACCGACTCAACAGCGATGAGTGGTGGCCAAGGTAGCTTCTGCTCTTTGCACCACCAGCCATCGAGTGTTAACTCTCGTTCTGTACTTTTCCGAAGTGTGCGGCCGGTCCATCGCTCGCAGTAATCACGAGACGCCCGAACGAGGGCTGCTACTTCGTCGTCAAGAGAACCGTCAAATAGTCGTAAATGACGCTTCGCATCTTCAATGGAGAGCAGTTCATCGGCTGGCGCATCGGTAATTACCAGGGCCATCGGTCAGCCCCTTACTTCGTGCCCGCGACCGCAAGGCCAAGGAACTCGCCCGTTACTGCGCCAGTGCCTTCGCCAACAGTCGTTCCGCCAGCCGCCTGCGTTACCGGCCGGCTCTTGGCATTGAACAGGATCGCTACCGCTGATTCCGCGTAGGTCGTGGCCGCGTCCTTATTGAACGTGACTTGGTAGTAGCGGAAGTGCGGGATAAACTCGATGTACTTCACCGTATCGTCATCCGTGTCCGCGACGGTCTGCGAACTGGTTGCCACGTTCGTGCCAGACGAAAGTGTGGTTTGGTCCGTTGCGGTGTCGGAACCGGCTAAGAAGATGTCATACGCGCCGGAGTTGCCGACAGCAGCGTGATGGATAATCACGATGCAACCGCCGAACCCGGCCGTATCAATCACCTCGGAATTTCGATCCGCCGTGCCCGATGCGTAGGACGCAATCGGCACGATCTTGAAGTCTTCGTAAAAACGATGGGCTGGAAACATTGTGTATCTGCTCCTTATGGATTAGCTGGCGGTCTTAACGGCGGTGTAAGCACCAACAACCGAAGCCGTGCCCGGCTCGTGGACGTTGATGTCGTAGCGCGAAGTGGCCTTGAGGGTGATCAGGTCGCTGGTGAAGCCGACCGAATCGTCGCGTGACATCGTGATGCCGCCGCGATCGCCAAGAACAACCGCGTCAGCGAACGAACCAAACAACGCACATACCGTTGCGGTTGCGGTTGCAGTCGGCATCTGACTGGTGATGTAGACCGGGTAGCCCAAGAAGACGGGCTCGCCCTTTGCGCCAGCCCGCAGCGTGTCGATGGTGTTGCCACCAGCCTGCGCTTCGAGCCGCACCATCACGCCGTGATAGAAGTTGCGTGAGCAAATCCAGCTCGGATTCCGGTCGAAACGCTCTGGCAACAAGGCGATAGCAGCC
Organism: uncultured Planctomycetaceae bacterium; assembly: GCA_964526975.1. GTDB lineage: Bacteria > Planctomycetota > Planctomycetia > Pirellulales > Lacipirellulaceae > JABDGM01. The sequence continues at coordinate 5,161 of CAZGMU010000181.1, read as the reverse complement.
GTCATGTCAGCCAGCGTCAACTCTGGCCAAGTGTCGTTGCCAGTTGCGGCGGTAGCGACAGCCGCCGACCCGATGCGGTTCAAGAGGCCACGCACACCAAAGTACGTAGCACCCGCGCCCGTGCCGTTAATCAGCTCCTTGTCCTCTTGCAAGGCAAGGGCGTAGGCCATTTCGGTGAACAGCAAGTCGGAAATGCTGATCAACGCATCGTCGTTCAACTCCTGCGAAAGCTGCGCGAGAACAGCCCGCTTCTTGTTGATCAATTCGATCTGAGCCAGTGACGCATCGCTTCCCGTGATCGCATTGCCTTCGCCTGGTGCGTAGACCGTGAGTCCGCCCGCACGCTTAGGAATGGTCAACGTGTCCGCGCCCATCGGCATGATGGAGCACACCCGGCGAGCAACACCGACGTTTTCTCGAACGGCGATGATCGAAGAAGAGATTTGCGCCGGCACAACGTAGCCGCCGCCTGCACCCGTCCCCTCGCTCATGGCGTTGCTGATTGCGAGACCGCGGCGCTGGCAGTGCTGCAGCGCCTTTACGTCGTCACGATTGCGCTCTTTCGCGCTCACCGCCCGCAGCCACATACCAGCATCGAACGCCTGGGCGTTGTTCTCGAAGCAACGCAGCTTGGAGTGGCGAACAAAAACGCGGCCTTTGTCTTCGCCGTCCTCGTCGTCGGCTTCGTCAAGGATTCGAGGGGAGCGGCCGGTGTTGAGAAGCTGGGCCAGCTCCGCGACCTTGCTTTGGCGCTTGGTCTGCGCGGCGAGCTTGACCATCTTGTCTTCACGCTTGGTAGCGGTGGCAAGTTTGTTTTGAAGCTCCGGGATCAGCTTGTCAGTGATGTCATCGAATCTTGCAGCCTCGGTTTCGTTCGGCTCCCGGCTTTCCGTTTCAACTGTTTCCATGATCGCGCGGGCTTCGATCGCGAGATCGTCGATCTGCTCTTGCAGCGCCTTGCTGGAAGGGAATTCCACTTGTGCCATCTCCTCATTGCTCGTGCGCCATGAGGAGGTGCGCAAAAAGAAGGCGCCGCCCGCTGGCGCACCGTTGTTTGGAAAACGATACGCTAGCGAGCGTCGCCGCAAAGATCGTGGCTAGCTCACTGCCTAAGACTCTCGCCGCCTATGGTTGGCTGAACGCGAAAGCCATGAGAGTTGATTTGTTCTGCTATATCATTAATAGCCGATTTCGGCCCCCAGATAGTCAAGTTCTCTTGTGTGCTACAACTTGCATTTATTCGTAGAGTGAATAAGCTATTCCACTATGGCTCTCACAACATGCAACGAATGTGGCGGACCACTTAGCACCAATGCCTCGTCATGCCCGAAGTGTGGCAGTCGCGTAGGGCGACGCTCGAGTCAGCAACTTAAAATGGGCTGCATGGCGGTTGTCATCTTCTTCGGCGGCTTGTTCATTCTCAGCATGATCATCGGCGCTTTGAAGTAGACACCCTTTTGCTTATAGATTCTTTTTCAGCGCCTCACTGGAACTCAATCGCCGGAAGTAGTTGGGGTTGTGGTGTTCGCTTGTAGGATACAATTTGCGCGTGGTAGAATTCGGACATGACAGCTAAATCGCATCCATCACACTGGAAATTCCAGACCATCCACGAAGATTCCCTAGCTAGCTTCAAGGATATTCCGGGCACGGGCGGAACCTACAAAATATCCGCCGATGGCGTTGTTGTATCATCACGCCATCGAGGATTACGTGACGGTTGGTGGATAGTTTTGCGTTGTACTAAATCGAAAAACTCCCGCCCGTTTGCTCGCGTTTGTCTTTATATGGACGGGAGCACTAAGCCAGCCCATTACCAGCTTAGTCGGTTGTTACTAGAAACATTCGTTGGCCCACCTCCAACTGCCCTGCATGTTGCAGCTCACCGCAACGGGATAACAGACGACGATCGCTTAGAGAATTTGGTGTGGTCTACGAGTCAGGAAGTAAAACATGCCCAGATATGCCGTGGCACATGGGCGCATGGCGAGCGTACCGGGCATACACGGTTTACGCGGGAGCAAGTAGAGGCAGCCAGAAAGATAGTTATTGAGTTTGGAGTCCCGGCCGACCTACTTGCTAACGCAATGGGTGAGAGTCAATCACGCATAAGAGAGTGGCTGGTAAAAACATGGGACACCGATAGGTGGGATGGTTTACAAAACCCACTGACTATCGCAACTGGTTGACATTACGACGGTTTCTTCCGCCACAGCACCGACGCAACCGGCACCGCCCGCGTAGTTTTCGCGCCGCACCTGCACTCGTAATAGCGCATCTGCGTTTCGCCGATCCGATTCGATGATCGTACCGGCATCCTTCGATCGCACTTTGGGCAGATTGGTTCGCTCACAGCCCCCCCTACCGTCGCTTTTCGCGGCGTTGCATTGCATTATTGGCCACAACTGGTACTGCCGGATTAATGAACGGCGCATCGCACAACACGCGTGTAGTCCGCCTGTCTGAATCATGCGCGATCGATGTAATCAGGAACGAAACGCCTCCGTAGATGATTTGCTCGCCTCGCTGCGGTGCGCCAGCCACCTCTAGAGACACTGGCTCTGAATTACCGATAACTAAGTCGATTTTCACGCTACCTGCTCCTGCTTCTCTGGTTCCGGGGGCAATTTAGCCAGCATACTCTTTAGCCGGGGCGACTTCTCACCACTTTGGAGCGATTCGGGCACGCACTTGAACTTGAGTTTGGCGTTCACCTCTGGGCTCACACACGCAGCGATCGACAGCGACTCGCCAACAGCATCAGCAAGGCCGACCTTAACGGCCGCCTCTGCGTCTAGCCATGTCTCGGCGTCCATCGCAGCGCGCAATTCAGCCTCAGTCCCCTTCCATCTTGGCGCGTAAATCGAGACGATCTCGCTGTTCATGGCGTCGATTTGATCGGCGGCAGCCCGAAAGTCACTGGCGCGCCCCTCTTTAATGCCATGTGCTTCGTGAATCATCATCCACGAGTGCTGCGCCATGGTGATCGTGCTCCCCGCCATCGCAACAAAACTTGCAGCGCTTGCCGCTAGTCCGTCAACAACGACCGAGATTTTTCCGATGCGCTGCCGCAACTGATTAAACATGGCGATACCCTCGAAAACACTGCCGCCCTCGGAATGAATGTGGAGATTGATAGGCTTTCTAGGCGGTATTTCGGCCAGTTCCTTGCGGAATTGAGCGCTAGTAATGCCGCCGTAGTCATCTCCAATGACACCGTAGAGATAAACGCTCGGCGCGTCGCTTGATACGTTGTTAACTCTCAGCCCCATTTCAGAAACCTCCTAGTGCAGTTGCGAGCAAGCCTTGCGCGACGATCTGCGATTCGTGGTTAATAATCGCCTCTACGGCGTCTGGCAGCTCTGCTTTCGTGACGGAACACGCCTCTAGCAGCGCTGCATGTCGTTTTTTGGCATGATTTCGCAGGGCGGCGGTGTATTCGACGCTAACTCCAACACTGCGCGCCGCATCCGCGCTGATCTCCATCACAGATTCGACCATCGCTGCAAACTTGCCGCCCATGTAAAAATCATCAAGCCATGCAACGAAGTTGTTGACGTTACGCGCCGCATGGCGAACGCGGTTGTTCTCCGCTTCGCAAACATGCAATATTCGGTCGAAAAGTAGCTTCTTGTGGGCTTCGTTCACTTGATTACGCGGCCTTCCGTTGTCTGGCGAGTCTGCGCCGTCCTCCGGCGTGTTTTGTCGTTGTGGGTTGATCGCAGGGCTCCCGAACTTCTCACCGCCGGGATAGGGCGGAAGTCGGATGAGTCGACGAGCTTCGTTGCGGTTCATGATCTCACCCTTCACGCAGCGGTCTCCAACCTGCGTTAGTGTGTCAATATCGGCCCGCATGAACGCATCCCAGTCGAAAACGAACTGGAATCGGTCGGATTTCCACTCCGCATCGGTGAGTAGCTTGCGGCGATACTCCTGATCGATCTTGTTCGCCCAGCGAGTGAGCGTCATCTGTTTGTAAGTTTCGTTCTGCTCTTCAAGGTTGGCGCGAGTCGACGAGTCTTTTGTGTAGTTGAGTTTGTAGGCAGGCAAATTCAGTAATCTCGCGGCATCAATCGCACTCATATCAACCGCTTCGGCCCATTGCGCATCGATATTGGTCATGGAAATGGGGTTAAATTTCATGCCCTCCCAGAGAATCGCGATCTTGCCGGCGTTGTTCGCGCCGCCATGGACCGCCTCCCAATCCGCGCGAAGATTCCTGCGCGCGTCGTCGTTCAGTTTCGACGGGTGCTCAAGCACACCACCCGGCCGCGCTCCGTTAGAAAACTGCTTGTTACCGTGCTTTTGCAGCGCCAAGCCGAAACCAATCGTGTTTTTCGCGACCTGCCATAGCGGGTAGCCCCAAATCCCATCCCATGTCAGCCCTGGGATGTGAATTACGTCGTGTGGAAAGAACGTAAGCGTTCGCCCGAGAATCGGGCTGTTGTAGTGGTACAAAACAACCTGCTCATCTTCGTAGCCAACAACGTCGTACCAGAGGCAATCCGGTCGCAGCGGGATAACGTCTGTGACGCGAGAGCCTACACGCGGCGTCCACGCCACCGCATTGCCACCCAAAAGCGCCCATTGAATCATCGTCTCTGTGAACACACCGGGCGTCTGAAACGCATTGGGGCGCACGCGCAGCAACTGCCATGCGTTGTGCTGTCGCATGTCGGTGAACTCATCTCGGACCAATCGCACAGGAACCTGCCCAAGATCGCCGGCAATGATGTTCACGCCCTGCCACAACGGGCAATGCGTAAGCGCGGTGTAACTATTAACAGACACGCCAGAGTCGTTGCTGCTTCCACCGCTAGCCCAATCGTTCAGCCACGAAGCCGGGTTGCGAAACCCGCTCGTCGCCTGGTTGCTTACTTCCAGGGCATCGCCGTTATTGCCACAGATGTATTGTGTATAGGTGGTCACTTCAATTTCCCCGCCAGACTCAATCGCATATCCATCAAGAATTGATCGAACTCGTCGTACTGAATCACATGGCTTCTTCCATCGGCCGAATACATTGTGCGACGGCGCATGGTAGCGCCAGGAATCGCCTCATCGAAGTAAAGTAACGAAGACGAATCCGATGGTTCCCACTCTTGTTCATAGATCTGCCCGCTCAATGCTGTATGCTTTACTTTCATAGCGTCAGCGCCCC
>CAZGMU010000180.1:4682-9381 GCA_964526975.1 uncultured Planctomycetaceae bacterium | reverse complement strand
CCAACCGCTTTTAGTCCATAGTCAATGGCCTAGATTCAAAAGCCAGACTTGCCACTCGCATCAAGGAGGCTGCCCATGCTCTCCGCTCGCAATCAATTCGAAGGAACCGTCAAGGAAATCAAGCTCGGCAACGTCATGGCGGAAGTCCTGATCGAGGTTGGTCCCATCGAGATCGTATCGGCCATTACGCGGGGCTCGGTGGAAAAGCTGGGATTCAAGCCGGGGGATACGGTGACCGCGATCATCAAGTCGACAGAAGTGCTGATCGACAAGTAGTCGATTGGTACGACTTCTAGCGACCAAACCGGCGGCTGATATCTGCCGTTTGGGAGCAGGGTGTGCGGGCTTTTAGTCCGCTTTCGTGTTAAAATCGGTAGGCTGCTTTCATTTCTTCGCACCCCCTCATCATCGAGGATCATGATTCGTACGCTCAAGCTATCGCTCGTGGTGCTGGCATGGTCGCCGGCGCTGGTTGGTAACACGGCAGAGAAACGTCCGCCGAATATTGTCGTGGTTCTGTCCGACGATTTTGGTGTCGGAGACGTGCATGCGCTCCACCCCAACAACAAACTGGCCACGCCAAACTTGGATCGTTTGGTGAACGAAAGCATCTGCTTCACAGACGCTCACTCGGGCTCAGCGCTTTGCACGCCTTCCCGATACGGCCTGCTGACGGGGCGGTACGCGTGGCGCACGGCGTTACAATATTGGGTGCTGGCGCCCTATGAACCGCCGCTGATCGATGGGGATCGGGTCACACTGCCGGCGTTTCTCAAGCAGCATGGGTACCATACGGCGTGTATCGGCAAGTGGCACTTGGGCTGGAACTGGCCGGGGCCACAGGAAGCCCGACGCAGTGAACAACGCGGCGCGATGATGAAGGTCAAATGGGATTTTTCCAAACCGATTCAGAGCGGGCCGACGGAGAGGGGATTCGACACTTATTTCGGTGTCGACCTGCCGAATTATCCGCCGCTTACCTTTATCGAGAACGACCATGTGGCCGTGCTGCCTTCGACGCCATTTCCGGGCAATCCCAAGAGTATGACCAAAGGAGGCGGGTTCGCCGGTTGGCCCTCCGCCCCCGGATGGAAACTCGACAAGGTCCTTCCCGAAATCACGCGACGAGCCGTGCAATACATACACACTCAAGCGGAGACCAATCAGCCGTTCTTTCTGTACTTCTCGCTGACCGCGCCTCACACGCCGATCGCTCCGTCGAAGCAATTTGCTGGCAAAAGCGGGGTAGCGCCGATTGTTGATTACCTCATGGAAGTCGATTGGTCGGCCGGTCAGGTGATGCAAGCGATTGCCGACGCGAATATTGCCGACGACACGATCCTGATTTTCGCCGGTGACAATGGGCCCGCGATTCACGGAGATGCCGAAACCCTCGCAAAGGCAAACATCGATCGCAGCGGCCCCTACCGCGGAGCGAAGGGTGATATTTGGGAAGGCGGCCATCGCGAGCCTCTGATTGTGCGCTGGCCAGGGCATATCCAAGCAGACTCAAAATCGGATCAGATCATATGTCTCAACGATTTGTTCGCAACGTGCGCTGAAATCATCGGGGCAGAGCTTCCCGCGACCGTGGCGGAAGACAGCATTAGCTTTCTGCCCGCGGCGCTGGGCCAGGCAAACGCGGAAAATGCCCGGACAAACCTCGTGCATCACTCGGGTCCCGGTGAATTTGCTTATCGCGACGGGGACTGGAAGCTCGTTTTCAAAATGACAGGCAACAAGGAGACGCTGCAGAAAGACGTGCCGACCGCAGCCCAACTCTATAATCTTCGCGACGACCTCACGGAAAAGCACAACGTAGCGGCCAAGCATCTCGACATCGTCAAGCAACTCACCGCGAAGCTTCAGACAGCCATCGACGACGGCGGAACTCGTCCTGGCAGCCAGGGCCAGAACGACCGAAAGGTTCGCTTCGATGTCGCGCCGTTGAATCGCTGGGCTCCCAAGTTGAACTAGCGTTATCGCGCGTTCTACCGTGGCCAGCAGACAGGACATCGCCCAGCAGAGACGAAGCTTACAAGAGCATCCAACAAAATGAACGAAACCGCCAAGCACGCAAAGGACGCCAAGCCATTCACTACTGATTTCTGGTTTCCTTGGCATACTTGGCGACTTGGCGATTCAATTTGTTAGAAGCATTAAGTTCGAGTTTTGCATATTTCCGAACCACGAAATTCACGAAAGGCCCGAAAACCTGGGAGTGAGCCAGTTTTTGCGCTAGACCATGTTGATCATACCTGCGCCAAAACACACCGTGCTGCAGGGCGATCGATGAAATCGTCTTATTTCGCGTGATTCCGTGCTTTTCGTGGTTCCCTAAAAACTGCAAAAGTCGAATTAAGTGCTGCCGGTCTCCGATGGTGACGGAACGATAGCACTCACCGATTCGTTGTACGCGAATTGCGAGTTGGCGTGCCAGAATATTGCGAACCCTCGTCTCGGATCGGATGTCCTGTTACGATCGAATTCGCAGATCCTCGTGGCGGAATTGCAGGCTGCTAGCGCATCGATAGCCTGAACCTTCGCGGGCCAAGGGCAGGATTGCGTCCCCCCGAACGGAACAGGAGGAACCGTGACGCTCGAAAACCCCGCACGAAACACCGGCCGCACTTGGTGGACCCGGCCAAGCGGCGGCCGCGAGGTGATGCGTGTGGCTGCGCCGCTGGTCGTATCGAGCCTGTCGTGGACGATGCTCACGTTCATCGATCGCATGATGCTCAATCATGTGTCGGGAGCGGCCATGGCCGGAGCTTTCTCGGCGTCGATCGCCTGGTTTGCCGTGGCGTCGTTGCCGCTGGGGATTTGCACCTACGCCAACACCTTTGTGGCTCAATACGACGGCGCGCGTCAGCAGGCTCGTATTGGCCTGGTGGTTTGGCAAGCCGTTTGGATCGCTTTGGGTTGCAGCCTATTATTTCTCGCCGTGCTGCCTGTTGCGCCGTGGCTGTTTGGTAAAGCGAAACACGATGCCGATATCCTAGCGGCTGAAGTTCAGTTTTTCAGAATCATGTGTGCCGCCGGTCCGGCCATCCTCATTTCCCAGTCGATTGCCTCGTTCTACAGTGGCCGTGGGCAAACGTGGGTCATGATGATCGTCGAGGCGAGCATCGACGTCATCTGCATCGCGATCGATTACTGCTGGATTTTCGGCCACTTCGGGTTTCCCGCTTGGGGCATAGCCGGGGCTGCATCGGCAACCGTTGTCTGTCTGTGGCTGAAAGCGTTGATTTACTTGATTCTCTTTCTGCAGCCGCGCTACCGCACCCAGTTCGGCACAACCACGGGGTTTCGCTGGGATAGTGCGCTGGTGCGTCGAATACTTTATTTCGGCGGGCCGAGCGGTATCCAGATGCTGCTGGACGTGACGGGCTTTACGATGTTTGTCGTGCTGGTCGCGCAGCTCGGAGGCGTTGCCGCCGAGGCCACAAGCATGGCGTTCAGCATAAGCTCGCTTGCATTTATGCCAATCTACGGTCTGCACATCGCCACGAGTGTGCTCGTCGGCGAGCGGCTCGGCGAAAATCGCGATGACATGGCCGCGAAAGTCACCATCACGTCGCTGCAAATCGCGTTGGGATATATGACGGTGATTTCGCTCCTTTACTTTTTTGTGCCGTCGATATTTCTGACGGGGTTCTTCAGCCACGATGCAGCATCGGCGGCCAACCAGGAAGCCGTTCGCGAGGTGGCCGCGCTGCTTTTGAAATTCGTCGCCGCCTACAATCTGCTGGACGCCACGCAGATGATCTTCGTCGGCTCGCTGAAAGGCGCGGGCGATACGCGGTTTCTGCTGTTCGTGAGCCTGGTGCTAGCCACGCTGCTCGGCGGCTTCAGCTACCTGAGCGTTCGGGTCTGGCATTTGAGCATCTTTGGATGCTGGGGCCTGATTGTGTTGTGGTGCTTGATCGCGGCGGTGACGTACGTTGTCCGGTTCCAACTCGGCAAGTGGCGACACATGCGGGTGATCGAAACGGCCGATCCGCGGATGGACGCTCCATCGGCCGTTTAAGAACATGTTTTGAAATTACGAAATCCTGCCTTGGAGTTTTGTCCCGCGTAGTTTTTCCGAGATCGACCCGTCGCCCTGCAAGGGCATCATGCGAAAGCCCAGGGCGCAGTCTTGGATAACGCTCTTGTCCTTTCTGGAAAAGAGAATCGACGAGGAAGGAAATCACGGCTTATCGAACCCTCCCCTACCCCCTCCCTACAAGGGAGGGGAATTTTAAAACGCGCTCCAATAGAAAAGCCGGCGGTCCATTGGGACCGCCGGCTTGAAAAATGCGAATCACTAAAACAAGTGAGCGAACCGCCACCCGTTATAGCGTGTTCCACCATTCGTCCTGGTCGCTCAATACGGCCGCGAGCGCCAGATCGTTTGGTGTGGTCACGTCGGACGACTCGCTATAGAGCGAGTCGTCGCCGTCGAAGGCGCTGCTGTCCAAGTCGACCCAAGCTTGATCCAGCAGCAACAGGTCGATGCTCGACGAGCCGGCAGTGACAGACGGCGAGTAAACCGCGCCGCCAGCCAGGCTGGAACTCGACCAACTGCCAGTCTCTGAGAGGAAAGCGGCGAACAGCGCGGAATTGGAAACCGACGAACTCGGTATGACGCTAGCCGCCGCGCCCGGTGCTACGGGCGCCAAGGGTGATTCGCCGAGATCGTTTCCGAGTCCAGCGG
>CAZGMU010000180.1:2744-4672 GCA_964526975.1 uncultured Planctomycetaceae bacterium | reverse complement strand
TTCCTCGCCGCCACTCAATCCGGCGACCAAAGCAGACGACCCCGCGCCTGAACCTGGGTAGGTGTTGCCGTAGTTCGCTCGCCATACTTTATAGTCGTCCTCGTTGACTACGCCGTCGCCGTTGCCATCGGCGCCGGAGAATGGAGTAACGTTCGTTCCCGACTGCTTCAACCACACGTTGTAGTCAGCCGTGTCGACAACGCCATTGCGATTGTAGTCGCCAGGCGAGGCATTCAGAATAAAGAAATAATCTTCGACCTCGCCGATCTGGGAAGGTCCGACGAACGACAGGCCTGGCTCGCCCCAGCGGAATCGAGCCGCGATGGGCCGCTGGCCGGCAATGGCCGGAACTGTAACCTGTAGGTTGTAGGTGCCGGGGTTGATATCGGCCTCGCCGCCCAGGTTGACGCCATCGAGCGACCATTGCAGCCGCTCCGACTCGTCGAATTGCAGATCGCCGTTGAAATCCATCCAGCCGGTGAGCAAGCCGCCGACGCCCATCACCGTGACTTGCAGCGTATTGACGCCCGGCTTGAGGACGCCGCCGACCAGAACAACGCCATCATCGCCCGCGTCGGCGCTCGAATCGGCGCTCGCCGTACCGTTGACTTCACCGGTGTTCGTGGCGCCAAGCTGGAAGCCAGGGACCACTTTGTGGCGTGGCCCGTTGTCCGCGGCTAGCGTCTGGTTCGGCAAATCACCCCAGTCGTATCCACCCCGGTCATACACGCCGAACGTATAGCCGATCGCCGTGCCGCCAGCGCCGACCGCTGCAACCAGGTGACCGCCTTGCTCAGCCGTTGGCTTCGTAAGGACCAGCGGCGCGTCATCAGTTCCTTCGTAGGCGATATCGATATCGATCCAGATATCGCTGCCCGGCGTGACGTTCATGAGCGCAAACGATCCATTGGACGCCGTCGTCGCGACGACTTCGCCAGAATCGTAAACGCCGTTTTGATTCGCGTCGATGAAGACGCGAACACCGGCGGCGCCTTGCTCGCCATTGTCGCGAATTCCGTTGGCATTCTCGTCGCTAAACACCGCGCCCATCACGGTGCCGAGCGCTCCCGGCGCAGGGTTGCTGGGGAACGCATTCGTCGGAGCAGTCAGAGCGAAGTTGGTTGATTGCGGGAAGCTCGGCAGGAAGACGTCTTGCACACCACTCGCCGGCGCCTTGAACTGCCAATCGGTTCCCGGCAACCGCACGCCGATGGAGAACGTTCCCGGCGTGGTCGACGGTACGGGCAGCGTGTAGTCGCCATTGCTATCGGTCGTCACCGATGCTTCGCCCAGCTCGTACGCGCCGTTGCGATTCGCATCGACATAGACCGTAATGCCCGGCATCTTCGCGTCGTTGCCGTTGAACACACCGTCGTTGTTCAAGTCGGCGAACACGCTGCCGGTAACGGTGAACTGAGCCTGTGTCGGCGTGGCCTTGAGCAGGAAGTTGATGTTCTTCACTGCCATCGGGATCGGGTCGCTCAGGATCGGATCGTCATTGTCGTCGATCTGGCCTGTGTCATAACGATAGGGGAGCGGGCCAGTGGTTGAAACACCGTCGCCGTTAGCATCACTAGCGCCCCAAAAAACCGCGCCAGGTTTGTAGAGTTGGAGGGTAGTCGTCTGTGTATCAAAGTCAAACACCTCGATGAAATTACCTGCGGTGTTCGAGTTGTACTCATTGTCGCGGTCCGCGGCGAAGAACCAGTCGGGCGTTACACGCCATTCGGTCTGGTAATCCTTCATGTAGCCGTCGGGCTGGGTGACATCGTCCAGGATTTCGCGATCATCTGGATCGGTAATCCGAATCACGTATTCGTACGTTGGATCGACGTCGAAGTAGAAGTTGCCGTCGGCTCCGGTCAGGAAGTAGGCCGTGGGCGTGGCATCGACCACGCCGGTTAGTTTGTCGACTCGATAGAGCGAAA
>CAZGMU010000180.1:0-2728 GCA_964526975.1 uncultured Planctomycetaceae bacterium | reverse complement strand
CGGTGCCGGCATCGAACACGCCGTTTCCGTTGACGTCCGTGTAATCAGGGCGGCGAATAATGTCTTCGGAGCGCGGCGCATTGGCGTTGTAGCTAAAGGTGCTAAACGCGTTGACTTCCTGCACGTAGCGATCGTAGTTGAAGTTGCCGTCGCCGTTCTGATCGATGCCGATGCTGCCCTGGATGCGCTGCGCCATCGGAACTTGCCAGCCCGAGGTCACATCGCCGTCGAGCCACCGCTGGTCCCAGGCGTTCTGACCTTGTTGAAGCGTGACATACTCGCCGGTGTCGAAGCCAGACTGGAACTTCACGACCTGCGACGGCGCTGCGATCTCTTTCCCATGCCAAACGATTTCGATGCTCCCGATCGACATGGCGTTCGTGCCCCAATTTTCCATATGCAACTCCCAGTTGCGGAAGATCGGGTCGCCGCCCGGGCCAGCCACGGGTTCACCGGTGATGGGGTTGAGGATTACCGCGGCATTGGTGCTCTCGCCCCAGCTACGGTTGGTGCTGAATGTCCACACAACCGTTCCATCCCCAAGTGAATTCAAATCTCCTGGAGTATTAAACTGGGGATTAGCCAAAAGCTGAGCCCCATAGGGTATAAAGCTACTGTCCGCATAGTAATGGTTCAGTTCGCTCTGCGTGCCGTCGGGCGAGGTCAGCATGATCCGCAAGGTGTTGAGGTCCGCCGCATCGGAAATCGTGAGTTTGACCTCCACCCACTCGACGTTGATTTGGTCCTTCGGTGAAACGACAAAGTCGACGTAGGAATCGCCGCGCGTATCAATAGGCCATGAATCGGCTGATTCGGGGTCGAACGGCGCCGGCGGATCGGCGTTGTATTCATTCCAGTAGGCGATGAATCCGGCCCGCCCGTAAAGACCGCCAGGCACGAGCATGCGATTGTTCGCCATCTTCTCGGCAGCGGGAATATTGTTGACGCCCGGTGAGACGAACGTCGTCACGGTCTTTTCGGTCATGGGCGCAAGCTGCTGTCCCAGCGTGTGCCATTGCTTGGCCAACTGCACAGCGAGCTCAGCATCGACCACGCCATGGGCATAACCCACTTGATCTGCATAGGCGCCGTAACCTTGGCTCACGGTGTACCCGGCACCGTTCGCAAACAACCCCGGCATAAGTTCGTAATGGCCACTAATGCGGCCAAGATCATTTCCCGTGGATGGAGATCTGCCAAATTCGCTAGGGCCTGAATCAGGAAAGTTGGAGATGATCGCCGGGTCTGCCAGCGGGTTGTAATACTGCTCACTATTTCTGCCCGGTGACAAGAATCCCTCGGGCGGATCTTCATGAAAATACGGATCGGGATCGCGGAAGGGCCCCGTCTGGTTCGTTTGCCAGGTGGTGTAGTAATTCGAGACGCCGGTGCCTGTGGGACCAGATGTAGTAGGCTCCGCAATGGTCACCTGATAATCCTCGACCTCGCCATCGGGCGCGCTGCCCGTGGGAGTGAGCGCCTGGCCCTCCGCGGATGTCAACCGGAACCGCGCAAAGGACGTTCCCAATTCGGCATCGCTCGGAATATTGACATTAATAAAGTTGATTCCGGCCACGACGGGATAATCGACCAGCACATGCTCGGCAGCCGTGTTCCAGCCAATATCCGAACTGGCGCTAAAATCAATCCATGCATTCAGGAAGCCATCGCCCGAGGCCAGAATGGTGATCTGCGTCGTCTGGCCACGCCGGAGAACTGGAATGAAGACGCCGTCCTCATCATCGATGTCGTCGAGGTCATCCGCATCGGCGTTGGCGCTGTGAAAGCCGCCATTCTCATCGATATTCGAGCCGAGTCGGAGCGGATCGGGATCCGCATCATCAAAACTATGTCGAGCTCCATCCTCGGCCAACGTGGTGGGATAACCCACGGGCGCGTCGCCCCAATCTTCAACGATCGCCAGACCGCTACCCGGTGATGCCTCCTTAACATTGCTCCTCGGACCGACAAGTAGAGTGCCGGTCGCTCCCAAAGCAGCATCTCCAGCGCCAAGCCCTGTGCCGGTGGCGCCGCCAGTGGAGATCACGTCGCCACGACTGGCGCTGGGCGACTCGTACCAGGCCGTGGTGCGCGAGCTGCGCACCAGGATCTCCTGCACATCGCGAAACGTGAGGTTGGGATTTGCTTCGAGCATCAGCGCGATGATGCCGGAAACCAGAGGCGCCGATGCCGAGGTCCCGTTGAAGCGAGAGGTGTAGTCCGGGTCTGCCAAGGGGTCGTTGTCCGGATCGATTCCATTCGGCAACGGAGCAGCATTGGCGCCGAAGTCGCCCACCAGGTCGGTCGTCCAGATGCCGCTGCCTTGGCCTTCGTCATTGCCAACGTCCTGGGCAACGTTCGAACCTGTCGGAGCAGCTACGAGCACATTGGCGCCTGCTTCGGGATACGACGTAAAGCTGCCGTCCGCGTTGGCGTACAACCCATCGTGGTCAACGCCCGTCACGGCAATCACGTACCGCGAGTTGAGAATGGGATTGTAGCTGGCGCTGTCGTAACTTCCGCCCAGCACGCCGGGGCCACCATCGTTGCCGGAAGAAAAAACATTGATCATTCCGAGCCCGTCGCGGCCAAATATCACGGACCGGCGCAGCACATCATATATTTCGGTCGGAAGGAAACTCAGCTCACGCTCGGTGGCAGGCCCCCAACTATTGTTCGTAATATCTACTCCGTGCTCGATCGCGTATTGAAATGCCTGAAGGACCGC
>CAZGMU010000179.1:0-9487 GCA_964526975.1 uncultured Planctomycetaceae bacterium | reverse complement strand
GCTGAGTTTGGTTACACTCGCGATTGCGTGGCTGTATCCAACTGGATAGTTGCGGATTGGCCGCGGGCTGAGTTTGGTTACACTCCTTGCCGCCTAAACCGTGACTGAATCACAACTTGAGGAGAAATCACAGCTAAAAAAGTGACAACTGACACGGGGCCGGCTCCGGCGGTTTACGGATTTTTCCCCAAAATATCTGCATCCGTTCGAACTGCTTGTCGGTAATCGTGACCACGCGCACCTCGCCATCCGGCGGCAGGTGGCGCTCAATCCGCGCAACGTGGACCCCGGCGTTTTCCTTGCTCGGGCAGTGGCGAGCATAAACCGAATACTGCATCTGCGTAAAGCCGTCGCGCAACAGGGCTTTGCGAAACAGAGTGTACTCCCGCCGCGCCTTTTTCGTGTCGGTCGGCAGATCGAACATTGCGAGAACCCACATACAGCGATAACCGTTGATGAACATGGAATGGGGGCTGGGGATCAGGGGCTGGGGGCTGGGGTGGGAACTGGCAATGAGGTGGGCGTGGTGGGTGGCGATTCGGCGGGAGCTTCGTGGTCTAAAACCACTGGAATTTCCAGCTCTTTTGCTTCGCCATTGAAGCAGTGGACGAGCGACGCGACGTAACGGTGGAGCGTCACCATCAGCGGCCCAACCTCGCCCGCAAGCCGTACGCGGTCCTCTAAAATCCGCAGTAACTCGGCCTTGGCCGGCTGATTCAGCTCTTCGTAGCCCTGGCGGTGCATTTCGCGCACCCGGTCGTCCACGAGCGGACGAAGCGGTTCGATCAAGTCGTCGGCCAGGCAGAACGCGTTGGCTCGGTTGCGGTGATGAATTCCGACGCTTGGCAACAGCCCGGCCGCCACGATCGCCCGGGCAATCGCCGCCCGGAGCACCGAATAGCCGTAGTTCAAGAAGCTGTTGAGTCCAGGCAGATCCGGATCGCGGCGAAACGCAGGCGTCTCGTCGTCGGCGACGCGCCACAACCAGTTGCTCCAATACACGCGGGCCGCCTGGGCCTCGACATTCATCGGATCGCCCGACTTGACTTCGCGCGCGAGCGCCAAGAGCTTGCGATGGGCAGGCAACTCCGGCGACAAATTGCGGGCCTGAGCCCGCACCTTGGCCACAATCAGTTGCCGCCACAATTGCTTCCGCAACGGCTGGCCGATGCCAAGCTGTGCCTCCAGCCGCCAGACCACTTGCGAATGATCGGCCATCGGCAACAATATGGCCGCCGGCAGGTGGTCGCGCCCGCAGATAACGACCGCCGCATCACTCTCGGCGAGCTTAGCCAGGGCTCCGTGCGTGTAGGTTGTCTGCGGATGATCGACCAGGACGACGCCAATATCCTCGCACGGCACCTGGCCGACCGTCTGGCCGCCCCGCTTGAGTACAAGCTGCTCATTACGAACCGAAAGATGAGCCGGCTCGCGACTGATTTCAAGAGTGCGTTTGATCAATTGTGGGGTCCGGCACGGAGGAAGGGAAACCGACCCCTCCGTGGAGCACCCAAAATACGTATCCTATAGAATCAACCCAAGTCTACATTGGGGAAGCGAAAATGCCAGGGCTTATTTTTCGGTGAAAACAGCCGTTTCTGCCTAATCGTTGGCCCAGCGAATGCGGCCTAGCGGGTCGACGGTGACCTTGCGGCAATCTAGCGTGGTAACCATCGATGTGTATTTTTTGCAGTCAGAGCTTTTTCGGGCATCTGTATGCTCGATGAACCACATTTGCCCTGACGTCGAAGCAGCGGTGTTAAAGACGACCAGTTTTTCAGTGTCATTCCATGTTGCAAGTACCAACTCGCGTGCGGACAGCGACAATATGAACCGAGCTTCCGGCCGTTCTGCGTGCGTTCGTTGAATCACGGGCTCGCCGCGTTTTAATCGATTCATCGCCTCCAACATCGTTACGAACACGGCACCGCGCTTCAGTTTTCCACCTTCCTGCCATTCAAAGATACACAGGTGATGTGTCGAGCCCGGTTTAACGAACGCTTGATCCGTCGCACCCTTGCGAATGGGTTGAATCGTCTGTTCGGGTTTAGTCAGCCGTACTTTCTTGATGGGCACGCCCGATGGCATCTTCAAGTTTGCCAGCGATTCCTTCATTTTCTTTGCATCCGGTTTCTTGCCGCGCCCAAACTCGATTCCATTCTTTTTCAATTCGCTCACGACAATGTCGCGAATCGTTCTATCGCGAATGCGCTCGATCTCGTTTGCCGAGAGATTGACGACCGGCTTTCGCATCACCCATTCATTCGACGCCAGAGTTGGTCCGTACAGGGTTTCTTCATGGAGTTTGCCGGCTACCTTGCGTTCCGCGCGATGCGAGACGTTCACGTTCTCGATTGCTTGAACCACGCTTTCCCGAAAACCGGACCAAGGGTCTTCCAGGATTTCGCCGTGCGCCTTTGCACCGCCGCGCTTCATGATGTCCGAAAGTTGGTAGAGCCTGCGGCGGTTGGTGAGCGCGATTACCAGTGCATCAATCGCATGATGTCGATGGTCGGCGCGATTCTTTTCGCCGGGGCGTAATTTGCCGCTGTCAGCCGCCTGCCAGGCGGGGCTATCGGGCAATTCCTCCAGGACCGTATCGAGCCCCCAGTGATAGCGCAGCTCGGCCGTAAGTTGTCCTTTCAGCCCCAATACGTCATGGTCTTTCTCGCACAGATACCGGAGGTACTCCATCGTGGCCTTGGTGATGTAGCTGGTATCGGTCAACTGGCGGGCGACGAACTTGTCCAACTCCAATTCCCGTTGGATGAACCGGCGATATTTGGTGTACGGCATGCGGCCGGAGCGCATCAACATGCCGGCCCGTTGGCAGACTTGCTGGTATTGCTCGGCTTGGTTGGCCGCCAACCATTCGTAGGGCGTTTGTTCGCCTTTGCCGGCGTTCGCCTCGCGCAAGCAGACGATCTTGTTCATTTGCGAGTCGTCGAGCGAGCGGGACCGTGGCAGGATATGGTCCACTTCCACGCCGCCGCCTTCACCAAAGAGCTTCTGAAAGCTGATCGGCTTGCCGGAATAAATGCACTCTTGACCTTGTTGCTCCCAAAGCTGGTATTTGAGGATGTTGTCGCGCGTGACGCGGATGCCGCTTTCCCGCAGCTTGTCGGCGATGCGGTCGCGGTCGGCTTCCCGGTCGCGAATCAACTTGTTGTATTCGCTGCGCCGTTCTTTCCCCATTTGCACCGAGCGAGTCAATTCAATGTGAATTGCGTGGGGCTTCCCGTACTCGCGCACGATGGCGTTGACCACCTTGCGAACTTCCGTCAGCGTGCGTTTGACGACTGGATTCGGAATGTCACCGATCGGGCAATTGGGAGTGCGGGCCGGATCGGGGAGCACGTCGAACACCCGCCGGCGGAGTTGGTCGCGGCGCAGATAACCGGCCGCGTGCAATGCGGAGTTCGATTCATCATCATCCATGTAGAGCAATCCGCGCTCCATGTGCGGCAGCAATTTGTCGATCGCCTTGCGGGACAGACTCGCGTAGCCCGCCGGCAGATCAACGCCCAGCATGCGTTCCGCTTCTTCTGGGGACATGCCCCAATCGGCGACGGCACGGGCGATAATCCGATCGTCGTCCCGTTCGTTGTCGAGCAGGACGTCCACGATTTCCGTCCGTTCTTCTTCGGGGCGGTCGTACCAGTCCTTGCCAAGCACTTCCTTGGCGGCGAATAGCGCGTCGATGGGAACGCCTTTCAGCTTCGAGCGCTCCCCGCGTTCCAGATTGAATTTCACGCTTTCAAGAAACCCGAGCGCTTTGCGAATTTGGTCGAACGTCATTTCCTTCGTGCGCGACAGTTTATCGGTCAAGAGACGACATTGCTTTTCGTCGAGTTTTCTTTCCAGGCTTGTATCCGGGTCGATGAACTTCAAGTTGTTCACTTCTTGCAGCAGGCGAAACCGCTGATTTCGCCGATCCGAACGTTGACAGCGACGTTCCTTCGGCTCAAGTTCGCACAGGCCAACAACGGATTTTGGCCAATACATGGGACGCTGAAAGAAAATCAATCCGTAGACGCCGAAGGCTTCCAGAATCGATGTCCCCTTCCGCCGCTCGTGCGAACGTGGGATCGGCTTGACCGGATTTTTCTGCTTCCCGAGTTTGCCATACTTAAACTCCTCGGTTAGCAAGTCGGGGTGATATTTACTCTGTGCTTCCCAGATCGCTTCGAATTCCGATTCGTATTGCTCGCGAGCCAAGTGCCGATGTCGCGTGTGATCTCCTTCTTTGCGATTCGTATGATCGCGAGAGGTTTCCTTATCGGCGAGCCATGCGCCAATCGTTGCGAATCCGCCTTCCTTGCGCTCACGTTCGTTCTCATTGATTTCGGCCAACATGCCTTGCACTTCTTTATCGCCCCGGTCTTTCTTCCGGTTGGAAAGAAAGCCGCGACGCTGATTGAGGTGCAACAAGATGCGACCGATTTCAAACGGCTCCAATCGCCTGCGGAGTGCGTCCGCGCGAAGTTGATACGGATTGATTTCGTATAGTCGTGCTTCTTCCGTGGGATCACTCGGCCACAACTTGGAAGCGATAAGGGCCTGCTTCAATAAACGGCGTCGTTTCGCGCGGCGTCGAATTTGCCGTCGCATGCCACGAGCGATGCGGCGGTCCTCATTCCGAGACAGTTCCTTGCTCGTGTCGAAGTTGTCCACCCCTTCGGGGAAAACCCGGACGCCGAGATTGATGAGTTTTGATTCGGATGGATTATCCGGATCGTCGTTTACGAGTGCCCAACCGATCGAATTCGGTCCTAAATCGAGGCCGAGAACAAGCTTTGGCATAGGTTTACCCCGCGTGGTTGGAATACGGCCACCCGCTACTTGACAAGAACCGCTATGATAACAAAAATCATAGCAGTGTAACCAAACTCTGCCCGCGGTTCTTTCCGTAACAAGAATAAGAATTCGCAGGCAACGCTCAACGTTGACCGTAAGGCCCAACGCTCTGAGCGACCGGCCGTCATGCCTAGCAGGGCGGCCTTTTTTATGCGCGTGGTGTGACCGTGCGATCTGGCTAAGCCGGCTGGCTGGTGGCTTTGTTGGTAGCCATTTATTTTATTTCCCCTGTTTCGTATCCCGGTGGGAAATGACGAACGCAACCCGGGCAGGGAGATAATGGTGGGTAAAGCCGCAACGCGGAATGCAGCGGCCGCGAGGTAGCCTTGGAATAAATAAGGCTTGCGGGCTTGTAGAGCTTGGTAGAAAGAAATGGGCGACACTGGACTCGAACCAGTGACCTCTGCCGTGTGAAAGCAGCGCTCTAACCAACTGAGCTAGTCGCCCGGAATAGAACAGCCTAGTTGGTTCGCGCGAACGTTGTCAATCGACAACGAGAGGAACAGTGACACTACAAAAACGCTTCAACTAGCTTAAGCTGTCGGCGGAGCCTTCGGCGGCTCGAATCGTGGGGCGGCTGGCTCGCTGTGGTCGTTGCTGTAGGTGACGCGCGGTGTGGAGGTCGGCTCGGAGTAGACCGACGACTTGAACTCGCTCTCGAGTTCGTTCATGCCCTTTTTGAATTCCACCAGGCTTTTGCCCAGTGATCGGGCGACCGATGGCAGGCGGTTGCCGAACAATAGAATGGCGACGACGCCGAAGATCAGCATGTGTGCAGCGCTTAGACCCATCATAGCAATTCTTCTCCCGCCGATTGAGTTGCCCGGTTTCTGCCTTCTTCAGCGAAAGCAAAATGGAGCCACTTCTACGGTCGCTTACTCCGACTTGTCGTTATTGGATTGGTCTTCAATCTCGTTGAAGCCACGTTTGAATTCTGTAATGCTTTGTCCCAAGGAGCGTGCGAGCGAAGGGAGCCTGTTGCTGAAGAACAGCAGCACGATCACCAGTACTAGCAGGAGCTTCAGAATATGAATGCCGCCCTGGGGATGTTCAGCGAACTTACCGAAGCCGATCCGCGAAACTCGCGAACTTACTATCAATTTTACAAGATCGGGGGCGCGAGTCAAACGACTAGAAAGGCCGGAAATGGGGCAAACTGACGCCCAGGAACGCCGAAATTTTCGCTAAACCGTGCAACCGGCAGGGGCGGCGGTACCGCCGACGTAGGTCAGGCTGTGCCTGACACCCGTTCGCGTCAGGCACAGCCCGACCTATAATAGCGTTGGGTTTCTCACCACCAACCGCCCATAAATACATAGTTAGGCCGCGTGTACGCCGGGTACCACGAGTAGGGCCGGCCACCTGGCATTTCCCAGCGTGAGCCATAGCGCGAGGTGAAAGGAGTCGCGCTCCCCGAGGGGCGGCTATTCGATATCCCATACCAGGCCGATGAGGCCAGTCGGTCGTTGCGCTGCTCGGCGCGGGCCTGGGCTTTCTTCTGGACCAGCGCGCGGGCGTCTTGCTTGTTGTCGTCCCGGTGCTCGCGATTCCAGCTTTGTTCGCGTGTCTCCTCCTCGGCATTCACGTTCAGGAGCGAGCCCGCAGCGAAGCACGAAGCGGCCGAAATTCCGACGGCAAAAATTCCCACTTGCAGGGTCAGCTTAAACCAGCCGGACATAAATTCGCCTCGCATCTCGCTGGATAGATTTCGGGCCACTGTGCCAGTGACCGATCGGGCAGAGGGACTGCCCTAGATTGCTTCGGCTTTACCCAAAGTGCCGGTTGAGACGGAGATAGCCGGGAAACGGGTTAGCTTCCGGCGTGGTTTAAGATATATCGACAAGGCAGGTTAAGCCGACGATAGCAATGCCGTCGTCATTTAGCCATCTCGCTCTGCAAGATGAATCACTTCTCGCGGAGCGAGAGGACTACCTTAAGTCGTCGCGCCATCCACCCCGGCTCGTCGCCGCAGTTTCGCCCGCGCCCGGCTTAGCATCGGCCCGACGCTATTCTCCGGCATGCCGACGGAGCGGCTGATTTCCTGATAGGTTTTGCCTTCCAGGTGATACATCCGTACGACGTCTGCCTCTGAGCCTTGCAATTGTCCTAAGAGCCGGCCGACTTCTTCGTGATCGCCGATCCGTTGCTCAGGCTCATTTTCTTCTGATTCGGCCTGAGCGACCATGTCGCCTAACAGCACGCTAGCTCGGCCTTCGACCAGCTTGCGGACCACCACGCGGCGGGCAACCACCGTAAGATAAGTAGCTAGCGAACTACGGCCGCGAAAATGCCGCAGTACCGCCATGTCGTTGTCGATAATAGCCAAAAACACTTCGGCCGCGAGGTCTTCGCGATCGGTGGCCGTAATATTGATCGACCGGCATTGGGCGGTGTGATTGATCACATGGACCACCAGGCCCATGAAGCGTTCCACGAAATCCTCCCAAGCTCGAGGTTTACGGCTCAAGCAGCGGTCTAAAAGACTGCGATCGATTTCCGATAGGGCCACGGGCACCACCTTCATGAACGACCGATCGCGCAGGGCGGCATCAGCCCCCCGAGCGCGACATGAAACGGGACGAGACTTGGCCGAGAAGACCTAATCCACACGACCACGCACCTGACAAGCAAATTGCGATCCTTACCCCGTATACCTTTAATATTAGGTAGGAATTTCAGACACAGCAAGGCGAGGGTTGGAAGCTGCCCAGCCAGCACCCCTCCTTATGCCTTACAGGCCGTATGCGGTGCCGCCTGTTTCACCCTTTCACCGCTTGACACTCCTCCAACTCAAAACTACGATTGCGCGATAAAGGCGCTATCAAGCTGGCGTCTACAAGTGCTTTCTGTGTAATGACTTGATGGGTTGCTCCGGGTAAGTCGGAGCCGACAGTTGGCTCATCCCTAAGCAGCCGTTTGATCGGCTTTTATTACTCACAGCATACAGGCTTCTCTTTAGGAGGATCGGAACTCATGACGCACGTCGTTTGCGAACCGTGCTTTGCTTGCAAATACACTGATTGTGTGGTGGTCTGCCCCGTGGAGTGCTTCTACGAAGGCGAGAAGATCTTATACATCCACCCGGACGAATGCATCGACTGCGAAGCTTGCGTGCCCGAGTGCCCGGTCGAAGCAATCTTCCATGAAGACAATGTTCCCGAAGAGTGGAAGCCGTTCATCGAGCTCAACAAAGAGATGGCTCCTCAGTGTCCTGTGATCACTGAGAAAAAAGAGCCGCTGGCTCAAGAGTAGTGAAGCGTCCGTTGTCAGTGGCTCGTTGTCCGTTGTTATAGAATCAATCGCTTCTTACAACGGACAACTGACGACGAACAACGGACCAACTTTTATTTCAGATCCACCGACCAGTACGCGTTATCTAGGAACGTCTTCCAGCTTGCGTACTTCGGATTGCCTAGTTTGATCGTTAGTAGTGGACTGCGCTTGGGGCGCACGGGCTTCTTGATCAGGCGGATGCTCGCTTCCTGTGGCGTACGGCCGCCTTTGCGGACATTGCAACGGACGCACGCGCAAACCAGGTTTTCCCACGATGTCTCGCCGCCGCGGCACGTGGGCACGACGTGATCAAGACTTAGCTCATTCGTCGGGAATCGCTTGCCGCAGTATTGGCAAAGATTTCCGTCGCGGGCAAAAATATTGCGTCGGTTTAATCGCACACGCTGCTTCGGCACGCGATCGTAATGCAACAGCCTGAGCACTCGCGGCACTTGAATCTCGAAGTGGACGCTGCGAATCCAGTCCTGGTGCGGCATCTTGAATTGAGATTGCACTTCGCTGACTTCACGCCAAGAGTCGAAGTCGTAGTTGGCCCACTGGTCACCATCGATATGGATCACTTCGGCCAGACGGGCAAACAGAAGTCCCACAGCTCGACGTACGTCGACAACATGGATCGCGACGTACTGACGGTTCAACAGCAGCACGCTGGAACTCAACGCGGCATTCGAAGCAGTAGACATACGCGAATGACACCGGCCATCGCTTTCAGCCGGGTCCTAGGGTCGCACGGGTACAAGACCTAATCACCACCAAGATCGACTACATGATTCATTGTAGTCACGCCCCAACTCTAGTTCCAGCCTGCCTTTCCGGCTTTCTCAATCACCTCCGCAGCGCACTCTAATAGCCTTCCAGCGAGAGTTTTAGCCCCGATTGCTCGCTAAAGTTCAGCAATTCGCAGAGGTATTAGCGGACGTTATCAAGCCCACCGGCCATCCCAGCAGATTTGCGAAGCAACAAAAATGCCAGCGTTCGCTTCGCGGCTTAGCGCGTGCGCTGTCAAATCGCGCGACTCCAAAAATGTCAAGTACAAGATTCTCTCAAGAGACACGCAACTACCATGCCGCCGCTTTTTGCACAACTCTTTTCATCGCGCATGCATTTCGCACTGTTTGTTTTTTCGCCATGCCAATTCACAAAAAACTCACGATCTGACTTGCTCCGCGGCGCAAATTGTCATTACGATGAAGTTACGCGAACTGCCTCGTTTCGACCACGAATCAAGAAAGGATTGTCGCGAGATGATTCGATACTTTTGCAATTTGTGCCAACGGGAAATTGATCCCGGGCACGATGGCAGCTACCTCGTACGCATGGAAGTGTATGCAGCGCA
>CAZGMU010000178.1:0-9493 GCA_964526975.1 uncultured Planctomycetaceae bacterium | reverse complement strand
ACGAACCAACAACTGACAATTGTGCTGGCGTGACACAAAAAGATTTACAGGCCCCAGCCGACTGAAGCACTACGTGCTTTCTGGGCCGAAAAGGTAACCAAGACGATCGAAGAAAAGGTTGTGGAGGTTGACGGCGTTAGTTGTCGGCGGATTCGCTTTACATCCACGAACGGGCGTCGAACCGCAACGTTGGACCTTGATCCGCAACGAAACTGGCTGCCTCTTCAATGGCAAGTGGGATATGGTCGACAAGATAACCAGCGTTCAACGAGACTGGTGATCCACTATGGCGAAGATGCCAAAGTGGGCCCAGCCGTGAAGGGGTGGATATTCACTCATTTCTCTTCAGCGAGTCAGAGTCGATTGGCTCATGCCCTCAAGCCAATCGTGGATAACTGGGCATTCGATGACGTTAATAATGGCGGATTTGATAATGTTCGTAAAGCGAAAGTCGTCGACTACCAGATCAACGGCAATGTCGACGACAACTGCTTCACACTGACCTTTCCGGTAGGCACGCAAGTTTCAGAAAGAACCAGCAACCACAAGACCCGGCAGTACGTCCAAAAGGCGACCGGCCTAGAGCCCATCGGTAGCGGCAGATGACAATTTTATTTCTGGCCACACTCTTATTATCGACGTTTAGTTATGTAGTATGGGTTCGTCACGCAGCCAGAACCATCACTGCTACTTCCCGCCTCGCTTGCCTTTGCGCGACCTGGCAGCGGCACGTTTCTCAACAGCCCTCTGCAACTGATCAGAGACCCAAGCATTCAGACTCTTTTCAGCGGCACTCGCCACTACTATTTGCGGCCTCTGCTACCTATGCCATAATCGCAAGAGCAGTGTCACACGCTTCTTGACCAAGGTCGGCTCTAACAATGCTCGACGACGCGACTCGGCTGACGAATTCTTTTGAGGCAATAAAGTTAGCCGAAGCCTCGGTCACATTGCCTCCGTCGTTCGAAGATCGTTCTCTTCGTTTGGCACTCGCTTGCCGAGCGGCTGCCGCCATCGCTCGCGATCGTCGCCGCGCGGGCCTACCCGAACCAAAGCCAGAACCCTGGCCAGCGTCTACGTGGGAGTTCCTCGCCAAGCATGCCCGATCAACAGAGCAAACTCTCGGTTGATCCCGATTCGTACCAGGTCGCGGAAGAACTGGCCACCCGGCTGGAGGCTGTCGGTTGCGACTATGCCCTTAGTGGCGCGATCGCGAAAGTACTGCACCGATTTAATTCGATTCAATGGCCGGAAATATAAGAGAACCGAATGCTTTGGTCCAAATTGTCACTGCGAAGCGTCGTAACATCGCAAGCGTAATAAACGACCCCTAGGGTCAACTCGACGGCTCAGTACCCGGCAAGAAGCAAATCGCGCCAAGAGCTTCAAACCGCTTCGGGTCCTGCACGATTGCCTTATAGTTCTTCTGCGTAAGCTGCAATGAAGCTTCCTGATTCGGATGCCTCTTTTTTAGCGCATTGCACACCAGCCCAATTGTTTCGCGGCGAAACACGATTGCACTACAAACTTCAAAAGCTTCGAAAAATACAATCGCATAATCGTCGGTTTCTGCAGCAAAGCTGATAATGTGTTCGTTGCGCCACCGACCGGCTGGATTGGCTAAGTATTTCACCTGAACGCGCCGATTATCGGGCGTGGTGAGGTCGTATCCGGGTTGCACGCGTGATTCTGCTAGAACTCCATCAAGCTGTTTTGCGATGATCCGCTCGGCGAACTCAGCTAGTGGGTCGCGGCAGGAACTATCGCAACCAATCGCTGCCAAGAACCGACGCCTAGCATCGGAATAGGCTTGGAACAGGTACTCTTCGATAAGCAACTGTGGCACTGGATGTCAGCCTATGCGGTCCAAAGCACTTGCGCGAATCTCCCACGGAATCATCTGAACCTTGCCCGCATCGTATTCATCTGACCACCGATGGATTTCCGAAAGCCATTTGTCGCTAAATACCGGCACCGCATCTTCCGGTACGGTGTCTCACAGCGATTCAATCAATTGAACCCGCGCATTGAGCGGCAACTGGTTCGCATCAGAAAGCAAGAAATCATAATCAGTCATGATAAGCCTCCGCTCCCATTATAACATCGATGAGTCGCATAGAGTGGCTTACCGTCCCCCGAAACCCACACTTTCTTCAAACTCTCAATAGTTGACCGCTACCATTGGCCGCGCGACGCACGGACACACCGTTTTTTAACCATCGCTAGTGCGCAGGGTGTGGAAGATCTTCGCCAGGCTGCCGAGTTCAGCGTACAATCCACTATCCCACTATCAGCAAGTTACTCACAATTATCCCGAACACGTCGTCGATCAAATAGCAAATAGAGAGCAAACAGCAACGTAGTCTCATGCCCCATATCTCCTTCCGCGTTGCCGCCAGTCGACTCCTTGCGTTCGTCTTTGCCGTGCATATTACGACGAGCAGTAGGGCTGCCGAAGCGCTTGAG
The DNA here is from genome assembly GCA_964526975.1 of uncultured Planctomycetaceae bacterium. Taxonomy (GTDB): domain Bacteria; phylum Planctomycetota; class Planctomycetia; order Pirellulales; family Lacipirellulaceae; genus JABDGM01. The sequence continues at coordinate 7,027 of CAZGMU010000178.1, read as the reverse complement.
TTCGTCCGTCCCAGTAAGGACGGCCAGAAATTTATCGGTCTCAAAACGGAGCAGCCGATTCAGCTATGGGGCGTCAACTACGACCATGACGGCAAGGGCCGGTTGCTCGAAGACTATTGGCATGATGAGTGGTCGCGTGTTTCCGAAGATTTTGGCGAGATCAAAGCGCTCGGGGCGAACTCGATTCGCATTCATCTCCAGCTAGGCCGCTTTTTGAATTCGGCCGATGAGCCAAATGCAGAAAATCTGGCGCAGCTCGCCAAGCTCGTCCGTCTGGCCGAGGAGAAGGGCTTATACCTCGTTATTACCGGCCTCGGCTGCTACCACAAACAAGACGTGCCCGCCTGGTACGATCGGCTTCCCGAGCGCGAGCGGTGGCAAGCTCAAGCGGCGTTTTGGAAAGCGGTGGCTGGCGTCTGCAAGGATAGCCCCGCGGTCTTCTCGTACGACCTCATGAATGAGCCGATCCTGCCTGGCGAAAAACCGGCGACCGAGTGGTTTGGCAAGCCGCTGGGCGACAAGTATTTTGTGCAACGAATCGCGCTCGACCGAGCCGGCCGCACCCACGAGCAAATCGCCAAAGCCTGGGTCCAAACGCTCGCCGATGCGATCCGCAAAGTGGACCAGCGGCACATGATCACCGTCGGCGTGATTCCCTGGGCCCATTATTACCCCGGCGCGAAGCCGCTGTTCTATTCGCCAGAGGTCGGCGGGCCGCTCGATTACGTCAGTGTCCACTTTTATCCCAAGGCGGGAAAAGTCGATTCGGCGATTGACGCCTTGCGCGTTTACGAAGTAGGCAAACCGCTCGTCATCGAAGAAATGTTTCCTCTCGAATGCAGCGCAGAGGAACTCCTTGAGTTCATCGACCGATCGAAGTCACACGCCGATGGTTGGATGAGCTTTTATTGGGGCGAGACGATCGAAGAGTACAAGACTCGCGGCGATATCCCCGGCGCTATCTTGGCCGCGTGGCTCGAGAAATTCAAGACCCACGCCCCACGCTAGGCACGTCGTAGCATACAGATGCGTCTGCCAGCGATAGTCGCCCGCGCCGCGCCACTGGCTCTGCCAGTGCTCCAATGAGCGAAGGCTTGCACGTCCAGTCACTGCAGTCGTTCCAACCCAAAAACCTACCGCTGAGGCTCGGCTCTAAATTCGCGATCTACAGGCTACATACAGCCTACATGCTGACGGTAATATAGATGCCATGCCAGTTGATCCCCGAACACTCCGCGCAAGAGCGGCCATTCGCCGAGCACGATTGTACACATGGTCCAATCGCTTGGTCCGCTGGCTGCCCAACGTGTTTGTAACCGCCGTTCTGCTGTTTGTTACCGCAATGTGGATCGCGGCAGCGAAGAGCGAGTTCTACGGAACGATATTGGCGATTCCGACCGCGGCGATTGTGCTCCTCACAGGCGTCGCGTATCCCTGGTCGCTTGCATTGCGAGATTGGGTTGATCGCGGTCAGCCGCCGCTGCGCTTCCGCTTGTCTCATTTGTTCTGGCTGACAACGGAAGCGTCAATCGTGATTGGACTACTCGTATACTTTCTTAGGCATACATAACGCGCTACGACCACTGGGTGCCACTCTACGCCGCTAACCCTTAAAAACACGAAAAACGCGAAAAGCAGATATCTATGTGACTCTTGACGTTTTTCGTGGCCGGAATTTAAAAAACTCACGCCAAGGCGCTAAGACGCAAGGACCAGAATAAATGGAACCACAAAGGCACGAAGATCACGAGGAAAGAAGGAGCATATCTTTGATGCAGCCACTTCGAAATTCTTCGTGTCCTTCGGGCCTTTGTGGTTCTACTCGTTTTTACTCTGCGCCTTCGAGACTGTCTTACATTCAAGCCATTCGCGGAAACAATGGTTCCGTGCTTGGCTTGGACGAGAATAATCTCACGCAGAGGCACTGAGGCGCAAAGTGAAAATAAATAGAACCACGAAGCACCCAAACCCCCACGCCGCGCCCCGTGTGGGCACCTACTCGCTGAATTTCAGAATAACCACAGAGACACAGAGGGTACGGAGAAAAAACGATTGGTCATTGGTCATTGCAAATTTGTTTTCTCCGTGTTCTCTGTGTCTCTGTGGTGCATCCGAATTTTCGTAGGCCGGGCTTTAGCCTGACAACTTCACACATTTGTCAGGCTAAAGCCCGACCTACAACTTCGTGCCTTCGTGGTTCCATTCATTCTTACTCGCTGGTCACCGTTGATTACGCCGCGTCGGCCAGGCGACCGTATCGCTCGGCCGCATGATGCTCGCGAACATCCAATTCATGATGCCGTTGAGCAAGCAGATGCCGCGTATCGGCGATCAGCGTGAGAATGCCGACCAGGGCTTCGTCGCCTACCAGTCGACGATGGGCATAGTCGTCGATCGCCGCCTGTTTCACGATCGCCAGTTGAGCTTCGAGGTACTCGATAAAGTCGCGCGGTAGAGTCGGGGCCTGGGCGTCCTGCTCGTCGCCGCGCGCGAGTCGCTCGATGCGGTCGATCTTTCGCAGGTAGACATCCGGGTGAACCGCCCGCAATCCACGGAAGAATCCCCACATGCCGAGCGCGCCTGCCGCCGCGGCGCCGCCCACGCTCAAGAAGTTGCCGGCCGGCTCCAAAAAGTCGGCCACGATCATCGGCCGGTGACCTTTTTTGAAGGCCTCGGCTCCCGGATGGAGCGGGAACTCACAATCCTGCTCGGCAACCGTCGGGTTGATGTGAGATTGACTGGCCACTTTGCCGTCCAACGTTCGCAATAAACGAAGCACAGCGAAGGACGAGACCTGTTTGTTGGCAACCAACAAGAGACGCAGCCCAATGGTTTCGCAGCTTGCAGGCGGCGCTGCCGGGTTGATGCCATACGCGTAGGCTGGAATCGTGACGTTTTCGAGCCGGCTGTTTTCCAGCAGATTGCGTGTTCGGCCGCGATCCCGCCGACTATCAAGGTGCAAAGCCGTGGCAAACGGTAATGGTATCAATTGATAGCCGCCGATTGTCACCAACTCGTCGACAATCGGCGAGGGGACGCTGTCCACCACGAAAACCGCGTCCGGTAAAATCGCCATGAATGACGCTTTACTCGCCGATGAGGCGCGACGAACGGCTTGCAGTGCCGTGTGGAGATCACGGTCGCGCATGTGTTCCGCGCGAAAGTCGCCAGTGCGTTGTTCGCTCGAAGGTCTGAGTCCGGCAAAGCGAACCAGGCTTTCGGCCAACAACGCGCCATTGGTGCCGCTCTCGCCCAGCGATACCCGTTTGCCACGCAGCATTTCCAGCGTGGGTGGGCCTAGCGCGAGCAGTTCGCGACGGACCAACAGGTGTAGGGGGTCAACACCGAACGAAGCAACCTGCCGAACGTTCTTATACTCACCCTCTGGAAAACCCCCCAGCACGAGGCCCAAATCAAGCTCTCCTTTGTTGACCGAGGCGCAGACGGATTCAGAATCATTGCCGGCGGTCAGCTCAAGCACGATGCCCGCACTGTTGACCTCGCCGCAGATCGTACGAGCCATTTGCGAACGGAGCGGGCATACGCTGCCGCCGCTGAGCGTCAAGTGAATCGGCTCGCAGCAATACATGCGGACATAGTTGAATACAGCCAGTCCGACCAGCAGCAATCCGAGAGTGCCAACAGCAATTCGTAGCCGCCAACGTGCGGAATACATGAATGTTTCCCCAGCGAAGACATTTCGAGGACGTGATAAGACCGCGAAGCCTAGCAATCCCCGCAGGCGGCGTCGATGGCGAATGTGATGACAGCACTGCCGCTAGGCGGCAAAGCCGCCGTCCACCAGGAACGACGCCCCGGTGATGTACCGCCCCGATTCGCCGGCCAGATGGGCCACCGTATCGGCAATGTCTTCCGGTTTGCCATAGTGGCCCAAGGCGGTCGATTGGGCCTGGGCGTCCGAACCTTCGGCGTCGGCCGGATTCATGTCCGTATCGATCGGGCCCGGCTCGACGACATTGACCGTGATGCCCTTGGAGCCGAGATCGCGGGCGAGCCCACGTGCCAAGTTTGCCACCGCGCCTTTGGTCATCGAATAGATCGTGACACCTGGAAATGCAACGCGTTCACCCAAGCAACTACCAATCGTGATGATCCGCCCGCCATTCTGCATGTGCTTGATAGCAGCCTGCATCGCGACGATCGGCGCTCGCACGTTCACGTTCCAGATGCGATCCAAGTCGGCCACGGAAGTATCTTCGAATGCACCGGGCGTAAAAATGCCGGCGTTGTTCACGAGGATATCCAGCCCTCCAAGTTTTGATGCCGTTTGGTCGACTGCGGCTTTGATCGCTGCCGCATCGGCGCTATCGGCCTTAATCGCGATTGCTTTGCGACCGCCAGCTTGGATTTCCGCGACGACCGCATGGGCCTTGTCCGGCGAGCTGACATACGTGATGGCGACATCCGCGCCGTCCTTGGCGAGCCGTTTGGCAGTGGCGGCGCCAATTCCGCGACTGCCGCCTGTGACTAGCGCTACTTTGCCAGTGAGATTAGAAGGCATGGTATTTTCCTCGCATCAATTGTTAATTAACCACGGCGACACAACGAGCACGACGAAGAAGTCAAAAAAGAATCGAAAATCGGCTTCGTACCAAACGTCGTGTCCGTCGTGTCGTCGTGGTTCAGGCTTTCTTCCAAGAATGCTTGATTATTTGGCCGCTAGTTTCGCGATGCAAGCATCGGTTTTGTCTTGAGGTTGACGATTTCGGCCGATCGGTCTAATTTTCGCCCCTCTTCATATCTCCCTGCCGAAGGATTAATCGATGCACGTTGCCAATTCACCCTCTGCTACTGCACCTGTCACTTCTGTCCCGATGCTGGACGTCAATCGGGAAAACAAGAAGCTGGAAGCGGAGCTCGAAGCCGCGATGGCCGAAGTCACGCGTAGCGGCGCGTTTGTTCACGGTCCCGCTTGTGCGAAATTCGAGGCCGCGATGGCCAAGTACTGTGGCGTGGAACACGCGATCGGCTGCGCGTCGGGAAGCGATGCGCTGCTCCTGGTGCTCTTGGCACTTGGGGTCGGCCCGGGTGATGAAGTGATCGTGCCCAGCTTTACGTTCTTTGCCACGGCCAGCGCCGTGTGGCGACTCGGCGCGAAGCCGGTCTTCGCCGAAATTGCGCCAGACACTTTCAACCTCGACCCGGCCGACGTCGTTTACAAAATCACCAGCAACACCAAGGCGATCATTCCTGTCCACTTGTTTGGCCAATGCGCCGCGATGGACGACATTCAACAAATCGCCGGCGCGGCTCACGGCATCCCAATCATCGAAGATGCCTGCCAGGCGATCGGGGCTGAGTACAAAGGCGCTCGCGCGGGCTCGCTGGGTCTGGCCGGTTGCTTCAGCTTTTACCCGACGAAGAACCTAGGTGGCTTTGGCGACGGCGGCCTGATTACGACGAACGACGCCGAACTGGCCAAGCAGCTTCGCATTTTGTGCAACCATGGCATGGAGCCACGCTACTACCATCACTGCGTGGGCATCAATAGCCGGCTCGATACGCTCCAGGCGGCCGTGCTCAACGTCAAACTGCCGAAGCTCGACGAATGGTGTGCGGCCCGCGAGCGTCACGCGTTGCGATACGCCACGGAGTTTGCCCGGCTCGGCCTCGGCGATTCGATCGTCGCGCCGCCGGCAACCAAGGGTTGCCGACATGTGTGGAACCAGTACACGGTCCGTGTGAAAAACGGCCGCCGCGATGCACTTCAAAAGCATCTGGCCGATCAGAAGATCGGCTCGGCGATCTATTATCCGGTGCCGCTCCATTTGCAAAAATGTTTCGCATCGCTTGGCTGTGAGCCGGGCAGCTTGAAGAAGACCGAGCAAGCCTGCCGTGAGGTATTGTCGCTACCCGTTTATCCCGAGATGGCCGCGGCCGAGCAAGCCACGGTGATCGGCGCCGTAGCCGAGTTCTGTCAAAGTTGCAGCCGCGTTGCCGCGTAGCGGCGGTCAAGAGTCAAGAGCGGAGAGTCAAGAGCCAGAGAGTGTTCTTCTGGCTCTTGACTCTTGACCCTTAGCTCTCGACTCTTACTCGTCCTTCTTCTTGATCTCGCTGGTTCGCTTCGACGGCATGAGTGTCACTGCCACGCCGATGATTACGGCCACGAGCACCAGGCCCCATTCCAGGCTCAGGCTTTTGTCGGAGGGGAGCACACGAACGTTGTCCGAGGCTTTGGCGAGCAGTAAGAAGAAGTTGAGCATGGAGGTGCTTTCTGAAATCAAACGGAAAGCCGAATTGCAGTGTCGGCTACAGTTCCCATTCTAAATCGGCCGGTAGCTCGTGCCAATCGGCCGACACGCTGACCGTCGCCGGCAGCGAGCCGCCGAACCAATCGTCGATCGGCCGTGCCAACTGACGAAACAGGCCTGTGGGGATGGCCACGGTGTCCCAGCTATCCGACAGCGGCCGGGCGTGGGGAACGTAATCGGCCAGCCGAACGCCTAGAAAGCCGTAGTGCTCGCCGCGGAACTCGAACAACTGCTCGGCCGGCAGCGGTGAGCGGGCGGCGACCAGGTGATAGGCGAACACCAACATCGGGCAGAAATCGTTCCCGAAATAATCTTGCCACGTCGCGAGGCTGCGGAGGTCGTCGCGCGTCGACCAGTTTTTCCAATATTGATGATGTTCATCGCCCGAGGGAAACCGGCGACCTTTCACATCCACCAGCCAGGATGTCTGCCCGCGCGGCGAAACGATAAAGTCGAGACTCTTCAATGAACCACCCGCGACCACACTGCGGCGCGCTTCATCCACCGCCACATATGGCAACTGCCGCATGCGGAGAAACTCCTCGAAGGCCGCTTCGTAGTGGTTGTCGCGGTGCATGGGGAGAAGGCGTAAGGATTAAGTCGTAAGGTGTAAGTGTTTGTACTTACGATTTAAGCCTTATGACTTCCCCCCGCCAAGCGTACACTATTCTGTTCAGTACGTCAAGATGCGGCGGATTTGCGGCAGGAGAACTGCAAAGTCACGAATTGAGCATTCTTAGGCCGAGTGCTGGGTT
>CAZGMU010000177.1:725-9506 GCA_964526975.1 uncultured Planctomycetaceae bacterium | reverse complement strand
TTGGCCGATCGGTACGGGGCACGACTGCTGATGTTCATCGGCATTCTCGGCTGGTCGACCGCCTGCCTCGGCTGCGGGCTCACGTCGACGCTCGGCCAACTGATTCTGTTTCGCGGCGCTCTGGGGCTCTTTGAGCCGATCGCTTTTCCTGCCCAACTCCGCGTGGTGACAGTCTGGTTCCCCGGCACACTGCGCGCGACCGCGAACAGCCTGTGCGTCGCCGGCTCCTCGGTCGGCGCGCTCGTCGCGCCGCCGCTTGTCGCGTGGATCGCGCTGCGATACGGTTGGCACGCGGCGTTCATCATCCCCGGCACGATCGGCATCGCGCTCGCGCTGCTCTGGATCGGCATCTACCGCGAGCCGCCGCCTCAAGTTGTCGAAGCCTCCATCGAGCCCACCGCCCGCGACCACCGCGCCGCCTTCACCTGGTCGCAGCTTTGGAAGACTCGCAGCATGTGGGGCATCCTGGTCTGCCGCTTTCTGACCGACCCCGTCTGGTATTTCTGCTTGTTCTGGCTCCCAGGTTACTTGCAAGAACAATCGGGATTGTCGCTCGAGCAAACAGGCATGGTCGGCTGGATTCCCTTCCTCGTGGCCGACCTCGGAGGCATCGGCACCGCGGCTTGGTCCGATTTCATGGTCAAACGAGGCGCCGCGCCGCTTCGCGCTCGCAAGATCATGCTCACGAGCGTCGCCGCGCTCGCTCCGGTCGTCGCGCTCACGCCTTTTCTTCCGAGCGCCGCCGCGGTGCTGTTGATATTCAGCATCGTCGGAGCCGTTTGCCTGAGCTGGCTCTTTTCGCTGAGCGTCGTCATCGCCGAGACGTTTCCCGCCGAAAATGTCGGGAGCGTACTGGGAATCGCGGCCGGTTTCGGCGCCGTCGGAGCCGTCGTCTTCAATACGTACATCGGCACAGCGATGGAAACCGTGGGTCAAGTCCCTATTTTCGCCACGATGGCCGTGTTGCATCCGCTGGCAACCATCGTATTGTGGACCGCCGTTCGCCCCGAACGGGCCCCAGCGAAACCGGAATAGAAGCAGTTTCGTTCGAGGACAGCCCCCCTCTCCGAGAACGGCTTTCAAACTGCTTCTAATCATCCGCAGCAACAGTTTGCTATAATCCGCTCGGAGAAAACAGCATGAGCAAAACATCTCGTGATCCCCTGAATTGGTCGCGTCGCGGTTTCCTGGCCGCCGGCGCTGGAGCGGCGGCGGGTTTCTGGAACTCGCGGCTCTCGTTGGCAAATGAAACACCGCCACCGGTGACCGAACCCAACTCGCTCAAGGTTCTCACCTGCAACATCCGTCTGCCGCTGGACGAAGACAAAGCGGCCGGCAACGGCTGGGACGATCGCCGCGAGTTTTGTGCCGATGTAATCATCAAGCAGAAGCCCAATCTCATCGGCCTGCAAGAATGCCGAGAAGTGCAACTCGCATATCTCCTCAGCCGCCTGCCTGGCTGGCAGGCGGTCGGGCTGGCCCATCCCGATCTCGGCTTTAGCCGCGTAAACCCGATTCTGTTTCCCCAGGAGCGCTTTGAGTTGCAGACGACCGGCGGCTTCTGGCTTTCGGATACGCCCCATGTCGAAGGCTCGAAGTCTTGGGACTCTGCCCGCGCTCGCTACGTCAATTGGGCCCAGCTCCTCGACCGGCGCACGCAAACCCAATTCCGGCTTTGGAATGTCCATCTCGACCACATCGGCAAAATAGCGCGCGAGCGAGGGGCCACGATGATTGCCGAAGCCGCGCGAGCCTTGCCCGATTCGCTGCCGCAGCTCCTCACGGGCGACTTCAATTCCGGTGGCGCGAGCCCGGCCATCCAAGCAATCAAGGCGGCCGGCTGGATCGACACGTTCGCTACGATCCATGGCGACGCCGACCCTGGCTTCACAGCCCATCGCTTCCTCGGCCCCGGCCACGCCAAAACGGCCAAGCATGGCCACAAGATTGACTGGATCTTCTGTCGACCTGGAACCAAAACGCTGGCCGCCGATGTCATCCGCGACGAGCGCAACGGCCGCTTCCCGAGCGATCACTATTTTATTTCCGCCACCGTCGTACTGCCCCGCTCATGAACGCGTCCCCTTCGAATCGCAAAACGATCACCGAACCAACCCGCGAAGTTCCCGTCATCGCCGAGTACGACGTGCTGGTCTGCGGCGGCGGCCCGGCCGGCCTGACCTCGGCACTAGCCGCGGCCGAAGAGGGCCTCCGCGTCGGCCTGATCGATAGCCGCAGCTTCGTCGGCGGCAACATGACGATTGGCCTTCCGGTCCTCGGCTTCCTCAGCCAAAAGGGCGTACAGATTATCGAAGGGCTGCCGCAAAAGTTCATCGACCAGCTCAAAGCCTGCAACGCGGCCAGTGAGCATCGCCCCTGCCCGCTCCACATGGGCATCACCCTCGTCGAGCCAGAGGCCGTGAAAACCGTCGCCCTGCGCATGCTCCTCGACGCCGGCGTGAATGTAATGCTCCATACTCACTTCGCCGCCGCGATCGTCGTCGAAGATACGATTCGCGGCGTCATCGTCGAAAGCAAATCGGGCCGGCAAGCAATTCTCGCCAGGCTCGTCATTGATTGCACCGGCGACGGCGATGTCGCGTTTCGCGCCGGCGTCCCCTGCGAAAAAGGCAATTCCACCGGCGGCCTGCAACCTCCCACGCTGATGTTCTGCCTCGCCGGCGTCGACACCGAAAAGCTGCGGATGTCCATCTGCAACGAGCCACGCACCTATCTCACCGACTTCATCCCCAGCCAGTACTTCGGCCAGAACCACCAGTTCATCGTCGTCGGGCTCCGCCAGCAAATTCTCGCGGCCCAGGCCGCCGGCTACGAAATTCCCACCGGCCGCACCATTCTCATCACCGGCCTCCGCAAGGGAGAAGTCTGGGTGAACATGACCCGCGTCGCCGGCACCGACGGTACCGATCTTGCCAGCCTTTCCGCCGGCGAGGCCGAAGCACGCCGGCAGATCACCGATATCCACCGCTACCTCGTCGACTACGTCCCCGGCTTTGAACAGGCCTACTTCACCAAGACCGCTCCCTTCCTCGGCATTCGCGAAACCCGGCGAATCGTCGGCGAGTATGTCCTCAATCGAGATGATGTCCTCGCTTGCCGCCGCTTCGACGACGCCATCGCCGTCGCCAGCTACCCGATCGACATCCATCGCCCCGGCGACAACGATTGCACGCTCGAATGGTGCGGCGACTGTTACGACATTCCTTATCGCTGCCTAGTGCCGCTGAAGATCGAAAACTTGATCGTCGCCGGCCGCTGCATCTCCACCACCCACGAAGCGATGGGCGCGATCCGCGTCATGGCCACCTGCATGGCCATGGGCGAAGCCGCCGGCCGCGCCGCCGCCCAGGCAATCGAGAGAAAAGTCACGCCACGGCAAATCAATGTCGAACAACTACGCCACACACTGCTCGAGCGTGGCGCCTATCTGCGGATATAAACTCAGCCCCCCGCTGCCAAGTCCACTTCGTCGCGAACGCAATAAGCGATCTTTACGATTCACGAGAGGAGATAGAAGCCCAGCTCATGTTAGAATAGAAGGAATGTAAGAGCCTTTCTGACTCGAATCGCGAGATTACTGCTTCCTATGTCACCCCGCCACGATCCAATCGCTTTCGAAGAGACCAACCAATCTCCTGCTTCCACCGAGTCTCGGCCGCTCAGGATCATCGTCTTCGGTGCGCATCCAGACGACGCCGAGTACAAAGCCGGCGGCACCGCAACCAAGTGGGCCAGGCTTGGGCACCACGTCAAGCTCGTGTCGGTCACCAATGGCGACATCGGCCATTGGCAAATGGCTGGCGGCCCGCTGGCTCAACGCCGCCGTGCAGAATCCCAAGCCGCGGCCAAGGTGCTGGGCATTACCCCCGAAGTCCTCGACCTCCACGACGGCGAATTGCTTCCCACGTTGGAAAATCGCAAGCAAATCACGAAGCTGATCCGCGATTGGAACGCCGACATCGTCATATCGCATCGCCCTTGGGATTATCATCCCGACCATCGCGCAGTGGGGCAGTTAGTGCAAGACGCGGCCTTCATGGTAACGGTGCCTTATTTCTGTCCCGACACTCCGTTTCTGACGAAGAATCCGGTCTTTCTCTACTCAAGCGACCGCTTTCAGAAACCTTACCCGTTTCGTCCGGATGTTGCCGTGGCGATCGACGATGTCTTCGACACGAAACTCGCGGCCATCCATGAGCTCACATCGCAAGCCTACGAGGGAGGCTCGCTAGGAAACGAGGAGCTGGCTCACACGATCCTCCCGGCACGCGATGTCCAAGGGCGCAAGGCGTGGCTTCAAGAATACTGGTCGAAGCGGCAAGGCGACGAAGCCAATCGCTTCCGCGATCTCCTCCAAAAATTCTACGGAGAAGAACCAGGCAAAGCGATTCAATACGCCGAAACCTTTGAGATTTGCGAATACGGAACACAACCCACCGACGAAGAACTCCGACAATACTTTCCGTTCTTCACATAGAAGGTGTAATGAACCGCGAGCCGGGGCGTCCCCGCCCCCGCCCACCCGTTCACAATCCCTAAAAGCACCACCAGAAGAAACCGCATGCAAGCCACAATTCTCGGCGCCTTATTCTTAATCTACCTTTCATACTACACCGCAGCCCGCGCCGAAACGCACATCTACTGCGCCGACCACGAAACCAAGCGCCTCATCAAAATCAAAGAAGACGGCACGCTCCTCTGGGATTGCCCCAACAACAACGGCCACGATGTCCAGCTCCTCAAAAACGGCCATGTCCTGATCGTGACCGGCGAAGTGCAGGAAATCGACGCCGATAAAAAGGTCGTCTGGAAGCTCGGCAAACCACAAGTCGAGAACGCCGAATCGGCCCAGCGCCTCGACAATGGCCACACCGTCGTTGCCGACAACGGCAAGCACGCGGTCCTGGAGTTCGACGAACGCGACCGAGAAATCTGGCGTTTTGACGTCCCCAACAACAATCGCCGCCCCAAACCAACCATGCGGCAAGTCCGCCGGCTCACCAATGGCAACACGCTCATCTGCGCGAGCACCGAAGACGAAGTTTGGGAAGTCACGCCCGAGAAGAAGATCGTCTGGCGTTTCAAGGTGCCGTTCCCCTATCTCGCCACGCGGTTAGAAAACGGCAACACACTCATCAGCAGCGGCGACGGCTTCGGCAGCCCCCGCGGCTACTACCTGATCGAAGTCGACAAACAGGGCCAACCAGTCTGGAAGTACGGCGGCGAAGATGCACCCGCCGATCAAAAACTAAAATGGCCCTCCGGCTTCGTCCGCATGCCAGACGGCCGAACGTACGTTTCCGAAGCACAAGGACGGTGCATCAAAGTAATCTCCCCCGACAAAAAACTCCTCCACACCATCACCAGCCCCGCCCTGGTCCATCCCTGCACGCTAGTGATCGTCGACGAATAGCGGAAGGGGCCGGTCGACTCTGTCGAAAACTAGATAGTTTGTTGCAAAGCAAAGACCCATCGAATGTGCCGCGCTGCCGAGAAATTGTGCGAGGGTAACGCGCCGTACCGGAAGCTAATGGGTTGCGGCGAGGCGGACAACCCATCCTTGTATCTTCTTCACAGCGGTGGCCTGTCGTGAGCTATGAAACTATGGTCCCAAGTGTTATCTGGCAGTGCGCGCGCGAATACGCTAGTCTACCGATATCACTGGAACGACGAACTAAGCTTGCAGCAAAAACCGCAAAGGTGCCTACATCGTTGCAATCCTAGCCGATCCATCGCGAATGGCGCCCCGCCGAAACTGCGACTTTCATTTAAATGATACGAGGAACAATCATGGCAATCACGAAAATTCAAGACGAAGGCCAGACCCTTGCATATCCGAGCGGAAAGTTACTCGGGATCGTTGACACGCGAGAAGGTGCAGACCGGTTGGCCAGTAGTCTAAAGGCCGCCGGGTTTCCCAAGGTCGAGGCTCTCGCCGATGAGGATGGCATATCATTGCTGGAACGAGTCAATCGGTTCTTCTTTAGCGACATGGAGGATCGCGTCCTTGCAAGGCATATCGAGGAACTGAAAACCGGGCACATTACCGTCGCAATTGAAGTACCGTCTGATCGTGTCGAAGAGGTAACTCGCGTTGCTTCTGAGAATGGGGCGCGTCGTCTAGTTTACTTTGGGAACCTGTCGGTTACGTGGCTGACCAAATAAGAGCTTGATTCAGCCGAACGCATGAATTGATCCAATGCACGGATGTCGTTATGTCCTCTTCCGAGCCCGCTACTTCGATAAAGCCCCCTTTAGACCCGGGGACCCGGATCGGTCACGTGCATCTCAAGGTCTCCGACCTGGAACGCGCGCTCGAATTCTACTGTGGCGTCCTCGGCTTCGAATTGACACAACGGTACGGCCACGAAGCCGCGTTCGTTTCGGCCGGAGGATACCATCATCATATTGGATTGAATACCTGGATGAGCAAAGGCGGTTCGCCGGCGGCGGCGGGCGCGACAGGACTTTATCACCTGGCCATTCTCTATCCGACACGGACAACGCTAGCCGATGCGCTTCGCCGATTGGTGATAGCCGGCGTTCAACTCGATGGCGCCAGCGACCATGGGGTGAGTGAAGCACTGTATCTGCGTGATCCAGACAACAACGGCGTCGAATTGTACTGGGATCGACCGAGCGAGGCGTGGCCTCGAAACTCGGATGGCTCATTGAACATGTATACACAGCCGCTCGACTTGCAGAACCTGCTTGCCGCTGCGACAAGTTAGATCTGTTAAAGCGGACAGGAGTGCTCTGTCGAAAAACTCGCGACGCAGGGGACGACTTAAGGGGGACGGAATCTTTTGTGGCGGGACCTGCACCCGAAGCATTTCACGAATATCCGCGCGGCCGGAAGAATTTGAGATCGCTCCCGTCTTATACTTTCTACTTCCGCTTCCCCCTTGCCCTCCTTTACTCATAAATCAATGTCGCCGTCGCCGTGCAGTCTTGCGTCGAGATAAAGCGAATCCAATGCGCACTAAACGAGTCCTCGAATTCATGCTCCACAGGCACGCCGGCTTGGATCTCCAAGGAAAGCACTGGATGCCATCCGCTGTGATGGTCGAAATCGACCTCAATGGAAATAGTCGTGTCTTTGTCCGCGATGAGTTGCAACCGCTTCTTATCGTAGCCCGTCATCAAGTAAGGGTCTGAAGGCTGGCCGGCCCGGATGAAGGTTTCCTTCCAAGGGCCCCCTTTGCCGACCGGCTTGCCCAGCTTCCACAGGTCGTCGATCCCCCCCAGCCAAAGAGCAACTTTATGTTGAGGTGCGGAAAAGATATGCCCGTCGTTTTCTGCCGTTGGTCGCACTCCGGTCAACACGAGTAGTCCGTTCCAACTACAGAAGTCGACGATTCGCTTTGAATGACTCGATACGGGGCGCAGCAGGCGATATGCCGGTGGCTCTTCGTTCGTGAGCAGGGGGACTTCGTAAAACGTGCCATGCAAATTAGCCAAACGGCGTTCCGATTGCACTTCTCGAACCTGCCGTGCAGCATGCGACTTCAACAGTGCATCGAAGCCCTCGTTGCCTTTGGGCAGACGCAGACGGACGCCGCGATCTTCGAGGACGACCGATGCTTCGTCCACAGAAACTTCTGGCTCGATTTGAATCAGTTTTTTCAGCTTCGGATCTGGTTCAAAAGGCTCGAATTCGAACCCTGCTTTCGTGAAATCGAAGAAGCGACCATCTTGCGTAATAACATGCAGGTTTCGATTCCGCTTCGCCGCGTAGACAAGCGCTTCGAAAGCGTTTTCGTCCTCGATGTCAGCCAGCCCTGCGAACAACTTCCGGTTCGCAGCAGCGTTGCCGTCGGCGAATCGGGAAGCCGTCTGATGCAAGAACGCTGTTGCAACGCAATCGCGGTTCGTCGTGAATCGCAACCAGACGGCATCGAGCTTCTCTGGCAACGAACGGAAATCAGATTCACCAGCGGCGACGGCAATTTGTGTCAACTCGGTCCAGTTTCCATCTCCCCTCGCATCAACCTCAAGCGTGAACGACACCGGCGAACCGTCGTCCTTTTCCACGGCCAGATGCAGGAACCGTCGGTCGAACCCCGCTATCAAAAACGGATCGGAAGGAACCCCGGCGACCACGGTGTCTTGAATCCAAGGGCCGCCATATCCTGTGGCCGGCCCCCACTCTTTCAGATCGTCGAAGGAGCCGAACCAGAGGTTGGACTGCGGCTGGCCGGCTAGCGGGTTCCCTTGAATGCTGGTCTCGTTGGTTGCCAGCACGAGCTTCCCGTTCCATTCGCAAAAATCCGGGATGTACCGCAGATGGCTGCTGACCGGAACGATGCCGGCGGAATTCTTCCGCGAGAATGTTTTCGGGAATTCGAAAAACATCCCGTGCATGTCCATCATCCAGCGGCCGTCCGTAATTTGGCGAATGCGCGGCCACTCCGTGTACCAGCCATGACGTGCATCGTTGCACAACGCCGCTTTCGGCAAGAGATAGGTCGACCATCTCCCACCATCGAGAAGTTTGAGTCGCAAGCTGCGACGGTCCCAGCCGATCGCCCACAGCGGTTCGTCTCCGCCTGTTCCCCCATGAATCCCGTCGGGGCCGGTGATGTCGGTAAACTGCCGCCGTTCGATGATTCTCCAGTCCTTTCCATCCCACTCTGCCAATACCCCTGCATCTTCAGGGGATTGCGGAACGCTCCCAGCCAGGAAGTCACGAAAGTCGTGCAGCTTTCCGGCAGGAGACTCTCCGTTGTTGGCGATCACCAGCCGCCCCTGCCCTGTATA
>CAZGMU010000177.1:0-715 GCA_964526975.1 uncultured Planctomycetaceae bacterium | reverse complement strand
CGGGAACGGGCTTCTGAAACAGTTCTTTGACCGCCAGGGTCCGAACGTTCGCTTCCCAGATAGCGCCTTCCATGTCGATGTAATAGACGCTGTTTTCGGGATCCGAGAGATGCCGGGCAATGGCGGTGACACGTATCGGCATGTCAGCCGGGGCAATGGTCCGTACCTGTCCCTTCGCGTCGATCAAATGATGGCCAATCAATAGCTGGTTCGACTCGCGATGGATCATACGCCCTGCCGGCGTTCCTCCCACGCTTTCGGGATGAATGGTCATATTCAGACCGGGATCGATCGAGAATAGTTTGTGCTCGCTCCCCATTGGCTTATGCGGCGCGTAGTTGACCATCCATAGGCTGCCCGCCCAAGGAACAATCGCCCCGATTCCGCATTCTTGGTGACCTGGTTGAAAATGCTCCCCACCCTTGCTGTAGTTGCCATACGTCGTTAGATGCGGGAAGACACCGCTGATTTGCAGGTCACGACGCACTGCTTCGGCAGCGTCGCCGGAACCAGTTGCCGCCAGAGATGCGGAGAAGTGATGGAAGGCCACCATCAAGCCCGTCGCGCCGATCAAAACCAGCCTTCTAGAAATCATCCAATCCCTCGTATCAATTATTCAACTATTGAGGTCGTCCGGGAATTCCGGGTGGCACGCCCTGACGCTTTGGGAAGGGCGTGGTTTTCCTAACCGCACAACTCCACGCCCTTCGAAGAC
>CAZGMU010000176.1:562-9558 GCA_964526975.1 uncultured Planctomycetaceae bacterium | reverse complement strand
GCAGCATGAGTGCGATCGCCTCGCCATGGGCAATGCCGTAGGTAGCGGTCAGCGGATTGGCGAGCGCGTGCGTCGCGCCGAGCATCGAATTCTCGATCGCCAGCCCCGCAAAGCAAGCGCCGAGTTGCATTTGCGCCCGCGCTTCAAGGTCCGCCGGATCGCGGATCACACGCGGCAAATTCGGCGCTAAATGTCGCCATGCCTCGCGGCTGAACGCCAGTGAAAGCGATGTGCGACGCCTGGTCACATAGGTTTCCAACGCGTGGGCAAGCGCATCGATTCCAGTGAGCACCGTCACTCGCGCCGGTTGGGTAAGCGTCAGACTGGGGTCAAGAATCGCAGCGCGGAATGCGGCCCGTTTATCGCCGCAGGCCATTTTTACATGTGTCGCCGCGTCGGCAATCAAGGCGTACGACTGCGTTTCGCTGCCCGTGCCAGACGTCGTGGGAACGGCAATCATCGGCAGTAGTGGCCCGGTGGCCTTGCCCTCGCCCCAATAATCTTGCATGCGGCCGCCACAGGAATACAGGAAGTTGATTCCCTTAGCACAATCCATTGAGCTGCCGCCACCGAGGCCGATGATCATGTCTGGCCGAAACTCCTGGGCATCGGCCAAGCCGTCGTTCACATGCGCCGTCGTCGGATTCTCCTGAATTCGATCAAACAAGGCGACCGCGATGCCGCTCTGTTCAAGCGACCGAATTCCGCGCGCGGTATGTCCCGCTTGAACAATTCCAGGATCACTCACGACCAAAGCCCGCTTGGCTCCCAAGCCGCTCGCCAGCGAACCAAGTTCAACGAGCTTGCCAGGACCAAAAATGATCCGGGTCGGGCAATAAAAATCGAAAGGGATCATCAATGGAAATCCCCGCCGGTCAGGGCGAGGAATCGGAAACCTGGAGGGCCCGGCCGCGGTAAAGGAAATCGATGAGATTGCCTTCGTGTGGTTGCAGCCAGTTGAGTTTCGTGGTGGGAATCGGACCGAGGTTCAGCCGGTCGATGTTGGTTGCGTTGATCGCCGCCGTGCGGAACGCTTCGTCGTTGCTGATCACGGTGCCCACGAGCGTAGGACCGATCCGCTGGATCATCTCCGCCTGAGGGCAGGGGACTACCGAGGCAAAGGGGAACATGTATTCCTTCTGAACGACCGGCGCCTCTGGCGATGGCGCGTGGATAATCGTCGGCCGCAGGTAACTGGCTCGTTCCATTTCGACCAGCCGAGGGCCATACTTCTCCGTCGCATGAACCGTGCCTGGCGTCTGCAAATCCTGCTCGATCTGCTTCCACACTGCGGCCCCCATCCCCGGCACCGTGAAGGCCGCGAGACTAGCCTTCGGATCATCGGGTGGCAGCGATTCGATCGGCCCCAATCGCTCGGCCAAGGCGTCGGCGATCTCGCGAGTATGTCGCGATGCCCAAACGCCCGAACAATTAATGCAGCCACGGCCGCTGTTGAGATAAATGCTCTCGGCCATCATGTCGAGATACTTGGGCCACTCATCGACGACATCATCGCCGAGCAAAATCTTGGAGAACCCCGGTCCATGCGCCTGCACCTTCGGGTTACCGCGATAGCGATCAACCGTCGCCGTACCGCCGAAGATCATTGCTCGGTCGCACGCTTCCAGCACGGCGGCCCCGGCTTCTGCTTCTCCTGGATAAAGCGAGAACGCTTCACGCGGCACGCCCGCTTCCGTGAATGCGGCGAAAATCCGGTAGGGCGTCCACGGCTCTTGCGGCCCCGGTTTGAGCACCAGTCCCATCTGGAGCGCGATCACCGGCAGCCAAAGCGTATGCACCCCCGGCGAGTTGGAAGGCAGCACAGCAGCCAGCACGGGCGATTGGGCTTGATAACTCACCGTCACGCCACGACCTTCTTCACCATACCCGCGACTGAGAATATTGAGATCGAGGCCGCGCGTCAGGCTCTCCAATATCTTCGCCATGTTCTTGAGCACGAACGAGTTCTTGGCCATGTTCGCGCGGCACATATGCTCCGGCAAGCCCGCGCTCGCGGATTGCTGATGCACGAAATCATCCGGCGATTGTGTGCCGTCACCCAAAGGAAGCGTACCGTTCTCGTACAAGTCGGCCGCCTTCCCCAGCATCGCAATCAACTCATCCGGTGTGAAGCGGAGCAGGGCATCGCGCGCCCGCTGGGCCTGCCGCATATCACGCTTGATGATGCCGCCGACCGCCTGGCTCACCTTCGCAATCGGCTCCCCGGTCGCAAAATGATTCACCTCCGCAACTTCAAGCGAGTCGTACGGCTGGCCCCAACGGATGACGGGAAGTTTGATCATCAGACTCATAAAGAAACTGTTTAACCGCAGATGAACGCGGATAGACGCTGATAAAAGGCAATGACTAAAAGTTGTTGACGATTCGTTTTATTTCTACCCGTGTGGGTCCAAAGTTAAGTAACAAACAGATAGTCTTACCGGTTGCTTTAAGATAATTCATGCATTGTGCAAGGTGGATATCGTCAAAACACTTAATTGCTTTAATTTCGAGCAACACTTCGTCGTCGACTAGCAAGTCGGCAACATATTGACCGACCACCACGCCGTCATAACGAACGTCGATCGGCCATTGTTGTTGAATGCGAAATCCATGCTTTGATAATTCATGACTCAGTGCGTTTTCATAAACTTTCTCTAAAAACCCACACCCCAACGAATTACTTACCATATAAGCGGCCCGAATAATTCGCTCAGTTTTCGCATTAATATCTAATCTGCGTTCATCTGCGGTTAAATTCTATTCAAGAGTTAGTATACGCCCACGGTCGTCGCTTCAGCCAAGCGGCGGAATGGCCGCGTGCCGCTGATGCCGTCCCAGGGAAACTGCTCGCAGGGCTTTTCCCGCTCGCCTTCGTCGCGTTCGAGGAAACCTGGCATGAAGAACTCTTTGGTGAGCGTGGTGAGCCGCGCACGGCCGGTCTCGCCGTAGCCGACGACGCGGTCCGTGTCGTCAAAGTCGACGACCTCGACCACTGCTCGCGGCTGCGGTGCGTAGTAGCTGATCTTGTAACCCTCAGCAGCCGTAACCGGTTTCGAGCAGGCGAGCCCCATCAGCGTATTACCGTAGGTTGGCGTCATATAGATGCCGCTGACTTCCGGCGGACCGCCGAACAGTTCCTCCACACAAAATCGCGTCCATTGCGGCGTAAACTCGGTGCCACCAGAGAAGATGCCCGTGATGCCCGTCTCTTTCAGGCTGCTTCCCTTTTCCTCCAGCGCAAGACAAAGCGCCTCGATCAACTTCGGCGTGCCAAACATGCACTTGATCTCGTGGCCTGCGCCTAAGATTGTAAGCGCTTGGTCGATACAGTGCTTCTTGTACGCTTCAAGATGCTCCATCCAACCTTTTTTGATCAGCTTGATCACCCATCGCGGATCAAGATCGATGCAGAAGCAGATGCCGCCTCGATGCTGGGCCAAATGCTCGACGGCCAACCGCAACCGGCGTGGGCCCGAAGGACCGAGCATCAGCCAGTTCGCCCCCGGCGGGAAGTACCTTTCCGGCAGCGTATCGCTGAATAGCGAATAATCGATGCGAAAGTCCTCGATCGCAATCCGACTCTTAGGCACGCCCGTCGTACCGCCCGTTTCGAAGACATATGCCGGTTTGTCGGCCAATCCTTTCGGAATCCAACGCCGGACAGGCCCGCCGCGGAGCCATTCATCTTCAAAAAGCGGGAACTTCCGCAAATCATCGAACGAGCGAATCTCGGTCAATGGGTCGAACTTCAACTGCTTCTTGAATTCAAGCCAAAACGGACAGCCGGTCGAGTCATGGAAATGCCAGGCCACGGTTTCAACAACATGGGCATCAAGGACTTCGCGAGCACGGCGAGCAGCGTCAGCGAGGGCGAGGGCGTCTGTCATGGGAGGAAATTCAGTACTGCCAAATGGGTTCCTGGGTGGGAAACTCAGCTTAACACGCAAGCCGCTTTGCCGGTAGGGAACCACCGGCAGCGGTGGGAGCTGCCCAAGTTGTCGCGCAACAAAAAAGCTCCGCGGTAACGGAGCTTTGAGAGCTGCTCGGTAGCCACGAATAATTTCTAACCATGCTGCGAATTGGTCGGATTCGGCACGCTGCTGAGTTGAGCCAGCACCTGGATGACACCATTCAGGTGAGCCAAGCGTGGGCCATAACGATCGACAAACTCGTTGAGGACAAATTCGCCCTCGACCATATCATCACTCGTCTCGTTGATTTCTTCCGTCATCCGTTCGAGGTATTCGATTTGCACCTTGGTCAGCGCCTCGGCCGCTTCGCGACAGGCATTCGCGAGCGCCGGGTGAGCGCTGCGCCATTGATTCAATTCACTGGCCCGCTGCTTCTGGTTGGCTGCGAACGAGGCGCCCAATTCTTCCAGCAAGTCGTTGGTCCGATCCTGAGCCGCCAAAATCTCTCGCAGCAGTTCGGTTTGATCTTCACGCGAAACCGGCGTGGCATGAGCGTGTGAAGCGCTTGATACATCGACCTGTGAAAACAACGAGGGCGCTGGACGGCGGGCAAGTGACATGACCAATCAATTCCTGTGTAGTTGCAATGTTGAACGCGATGGGGAGTTGAAGATGCCTCAGACGTTCCGACTCGGGCCACCCGCGATGATAAGCTCAGGACGTTAAAATACTTTTCACACACAGCGCGGATCAAGTACATCGGCCAACGATTTTTCGTTGGTCGACCTCGGTACGTTGGTCGAGCCGCGGCCGGGTCAAAAGAAACCCCCTCAACCGACAAGCTCGAATAGGGTGAGACCTCCCTTCGATCGCTCCCACCAGTCTAACGAAACCTTGAGGCCGGTTCCAGAAATTAGCATCACTTTTCTTTCACAAAACTTTAATCTTGTTGCGAATCGCACGGCAATTTTGTCCTAAGTTACGCACACTG
Source organism: uncultured Planctomycetaceae bacterium (assembly GCA_964526975.1). GTDB lineage: Bacteria > Planctomycetota > Planctomycetia > Pirellulales > Lacipirellulaceae > JABDGM01. The sequence continues at coordinate 4,653 of CAZGMU010000176.1, read as the reverse complement.
GAAGGCCTCCTCCTGCCAGCATTTAAAAATACTCCCGGCGAGTCCCGATGGATTCACTATCTGCCAGGCTTTTCAGCCAAAGCCCGCCCGCATTCTCTGCCTAGATTGACAATCTCTGACGCTTTTACGCCCTCCATCTGCAATGCCAAACGAAACTCCTAGCCAGGAAACGACTTTCGGGTATTTGTCCGTCATCAACACGGCGGAACATGGCTATTTTGGCGGATATCTCATTGTTGGGCCGCTGGGGCGCCCGCTCGAGTTTCACTGCACGGCCCCGGTACGCCCGAGCCGCGCCCAGCAAATCCTGTACGGACCAACATTGGAACCCTTTTTGCTTGGCGAACAAATTGCCGGCGCCATGCTCGACGCCGCCAAGTTGAAACCGCGTCTCATCCTTGCCAATTGCGAGGCCACGCTCCATGCCCGCTCGCGCATCCATTGCCCGATGGTTTGGTTGGTAACCAACGTCGCTGACTCCAACGATTTGCCAGCCGATGCAAGTGCTAGCATGGCCCTGCGGAGCCATTCGACGACCGCCTCGGGCCCGCACGAATCGTTTACGATCGAAACGTTCAAATTCAATCTCCCTCTCGGCTTCGAGTCGGATCGAGACGAAGCAACGCGCCATCTGAGCGCGCTGGTCCGGCAAATCGATTTGGCCGAGCCGTTTGGCCGGATCGAGGAAGCGATTCGCGAAGCCCAGCGACTCGGTGGTGGCACGGAAGCTCATGACCAGGCCGCATAACCGCAACAAAACCGCGATTCCGCTGTCGCTCTACCCGAGCGACTTTTCGCTCAACATTCCCATCCGATCGCAAACGTGGTCGGTGGCCGAGCCCGCGCTGGAGCGGCTTCGCGAAGGCGACCACTGGCAGCTTGGCATCGAGCGCGAGGAACTCGAGTTCGATGCGAATGGCGTCGGCGTTCTGTCGACTTCGATCGCGCCGCCACGGATTGAAACAGTTGGCTGTGTGTTCGAATCGGTCGCCCCGCAGAAGCCGCAAGATCAAAGGCCGGCCGCCCCGGCGCCGCTGCTGCCGGTCGCTCGACCCATTCGACCGGCCGGCGACTACACGCGCATTCGACCGCCGCGTGACCTGGTTCGGCTTGAGGATCGCCTGCGGCTGTTGCTGCAACCGCCGCTGGAGTCGTTGCTCTCGGCCGAGTCGCTGAAGTTTTCGTTTCAGCCATTCAGCTTTCAACTCGACGGCATCGCGTTTCTCTACCCTCGCCATCGGGCCGTGCTGGCCGATGAAATGGGTCTGGGAAAAACGATGCAGGCGGTGACGGCGGTTCGTCTTCTGGCTCATCAGGGGCAAGTTCGCCGTGTACTGCTGGTTTGCCCGAAGCCGCTCGTGACCAACTGGCAGCGCGAGTTTACTCAATGGGCGCCGGAGATTCCCATCTCGACGATCGAAGGCAACCCCGGCCGGCGGAAGTGGTTGTGGCAAAAGGGGAGCGACATCGTACGCATCGCCAACTACGAAACGGTGGTCCGCGATCGCGACGTAGTCTGTGACGCCGAGGGGCACTTCGACCTGGTGGTGCTCGACGAATCGCAGCGGATCAAGAACCTGAGCAGCACGACGAACGAGGTGATTCGGTCGATTCCGCGCAGTCGCAGTTGGGCGTTGACGGGCACGCCGATCGAGAACAGTGTTGAAGACCTGCGCGGCATCTTCGAGTTCGTGTCGCCCGGCCACTTGCAACCGAAAATGAAGCCACGGGCCGCGGGCAAAGCGGTGGCCGACTACGTGCTGCGGCGCACCAAAGACAAGGTGCTCACCGATCTTCCGCCAAAGATGTTTCGCGACGCGGAAATCGAGCTTTCGGCCGAGCAGGCCGAGTCGTACCGGCTGGCCGAGGACGAAGGCGTCATTCAACTGCGCGAGATGAAGGGCGAGCTGACGATTCAGCACGTGTTTGAGCTGGTGCTGCGACTCAAACAAATCTGCAACTTCGACCCGCTCACAGGTACGAGCACGAAGCTCGAGCGCCTTGAGACCGATCTGGAGGAATGCGCCGCCAGCGGCCGGAAGGCGATCGTGTTCAGCCAATGGGTGCAAACGCTCTCGGAGCTGAAGACGCGGCTCGCGCGGTTCAACCCGGCCGAGTATCATGGGCAAATTGCGAGTGGCAAGCGCGACGATGTGATCACTCGGTTTCGCGAGGACCCGAATTGCCACGTGATCTTGATGTCGTACGGCGCGGGGGCCGTGGGCCTCAATCTGCAATTCGCGAGCTATGTGTTCCTGTTCGACCGTTGGTGGAACCCGGCGGTCGAAGACCAGGCAATCAATCGAGCCCATCGGATCGGCGCAAAAGGAGCGGTGACGATCACCCGCTTTCTCGCCCTCAACACGATTGAACAGCGCATCAACGAGGTGCTCGAGCGGAAGCGGGAGCTGTTCGACGCGGTGTTCAACGACTCGAACGATGGCCCGACGAGCCGGTTTTCACGCGAGGAAATCTTCTCGCTGTTCAACCTGAAGGCAGCGTAGTGTTCCGCCAGCAGTGAATTGAGGGCGTAGCTGGACTCGCAAGAGTCCGACCCACACGGCCAGGTCTGAATTCTTGCGAATTTAGCTACCGTCGGGCTAGAGCCCATTACTCTTTTCGTGCTTATTGGGCGCGTGTTGGTGAGGATTCGGCGTTGCCGTCAACGCTGAACTTTTTGTTTGGTAACTTGCTGTAGCTTGTATCCGGCCGGAACGGCCGGGCTATATAGCCGAGCCGTTTCGGCTCGGTGAGTAGCATTACGTGGCGTGGCTAAACTTTTTCGGCAGTTTCGGTTGTAGTGATCTTCGTTGGATTAAATCGGTCGGATGTTTTCCGCGGGTGGTTGCCATGCGGCGGGCGTGACGCATGCTTGTGTTGAAGAAGCTTGCTTGATTTTGAACCGGGGGCTATGTGAGCAGGGCGAGTTGGGACGGCCCGGGCGGTGCAAATTGCCCAAGCTACGCGATGATTATCGGTTGCGATCTATCGGCCGACGCGGCGATGGCGTTGCCTCGGATCAATCGGAACGATTGGGAAAGATTCCTGATGAGTTGGATGTGTTGGGGGCGGTGGGAGGGGTAGCGCCGGAGCGAGGGGGTAGGGCTGGGCGGTAGGTCGCTAAGCCGCGAGCGGCTGTGGGGCAGGATAGGAATGTCTGGCTCAGGGTGTGATATAACCGCGATGACCGTTAGGGTTTCGCGCTGGCGGGCGGAATATTCTTCCATTTAGCTGCCGCCGCTCTTTGCGATTGAGACCGTGCGCCTCCGCGAGTCGATACTAACGACAGAACGGGAGGGCAAAACACGTCGGTGTTTTGCTTCAGGATAGAGGTCATCGCAAGGCGACGGATCGGCTTGCGATGACCTTTTTTGTTGGCGACTGTTGCAAAGATGTGAACCGGGGGTTAGCGCCCGCCGGCTGATTGGCGGCTATCAAGGCTTGTTCAGCTTGTCGTAGGCCGCCTGGGCATCGGCACGGTAGATGAAGATGCCGGGCGACTCGGTTTCGAGCGCTGCTTTGAGCAATTGCTTGGCAGGCTCGGTCTTGTTTTGATCCATGAGGATCTTCGCCACGAGGTAGCTGCTGTCTGGGCTGGGGTTGCCGAGGCTGAGACCGCTGCGGAGGGCCTGCTCCGCATCGACGACGCGGCCTAACTGGTAGAGAACCCAGGCGAGTGTAATCTGGGCGTCGGCACTTTGGCTATTAAGCTGCGAGCTCATTCCGGCGAACTGAAGAGCGCGATCTCGCTTGCCCTGGTCGGCCTGATCGATGAGGAGGAGGGCGAGTTGATTGATCACGTCGCCATTGGCCGGGGCGATGCCGAGGGCCTCGACGAAGTAATCTTCGGCCGGCTTCATCTTCTTGCCCATGCGGGCGGCCACGCCGCTGAGGATGAGCAGGTTCAAGTTGCCGGGATTGTCCTTGCGAGCCTCGGCGAGAAGCGCTTCGGCTTTGGTTAGCGACTCGGGAGTACCAGTCTTTATCAGCCATTGGGCATACGCGGTGACGGTGGCTGGATCACTCTTCGCGGCTGGATTGCTCTTGGCCGTGGCCATCGCGCGATCGAAGAACTGCTGCGTTTTGGCAGC
>CAZGMU010000176.1:280-552 GCA_964526975.1 uncultured Planctomycetaceae bacterium | reverse complement strand
GCAGCTTTGTCGGCGATCTTGATTTGATCGTACATGAGCGCGGTGGCGACATCGGGATCGGGCAGATTTTTATCCTTGGCCCGCGCTTCTTTGAACTCGTTGTAGCCTTTCTCATACTGGTTTTGCATGAAGAGCGTTTGGCCAAGGCGGTAATGGGCTACGGCATTTTCCGGATCGATTTTCAAGAGCTCCTGCAAATCTTTGGCGGCGGTGGTCCAATCCTTGCGGCGTTGGGCGACCGATGCCCGGCCGGCACGGGCACGGATATCGAA
>CAZGMU010000176.1:0-270 GCA_964526975.1 uncultured Planctomycetaceae bacterium | reverse complement strand
CCGCGTTCGTAAAGTGCGTCGGCCTCGACAGCGCGCCCTTGTTGCAGCGCCTGGTCGGCTAGAATCAAATACGGCTCGGGGTCGTCTGGCGTTTCGCTGGCGGTTTTTTCGAGCGAGGCACGACCGGCCTGGGCATTGCCGCCGAGGAAGTACATCTTGGCTAGGAGTAGATCAACCGGCGGCAGGTTGGCATCCTTTTTCTTGGCAGCTTCGAGAAATTGCCGGGCGGCCAGCACATCGCGATTCATGAAATATTTGATCGCCTGGTCG
>CAZGMU010000175.1:7425-9580 GCA_964526975.1 uncultured Planctomycetaceae bacterium | reverse complement strand
TACTGGTTCCCCTCGCCGCCGCGGTGGCTTATGCCGGCAGCGATATGGCCCAAGACGCCTCTTGGCAGCCCGTTCGGGCGGAAGCGGTGCGTGCCCGCCTGGATGAATATCTGCGCTCCTCCACCATTTCCCTCGCTGACCAGGCCGAAGTCCGCAATCGATGGCGTGAAATGGCCGAGCAAACCGACGCCGATGTCTTGGAGCGTCTTGCTCAGTCGCTGGCCAAGGCCGACGAACACGTTGCCGAGCTTGTCTCGTTCTGCTCCGCCACCAGCGAGCAGGGCCGCAAGTTGCCCACGTTCCCCTGGCTCGCCAACAGCGAAACGCCCAATTTAGTCAGCCAAAACATGCGGCTTTACCTGGCTCGCTGGCTCGTTCAGCAAGGCTACTACGACGAGGCGATCGCCTGGACCGACGGCCTCCGAACCGAGGAAGTGGTCGCCCCCGAAGCGCTCTTGTTCTATCGGGCCGTGGCCCACCACCAGCTTGTCGAAGCCGAGAAAGCCGACAGCGCGATCGACCGATTGCTCGAGGGGCAAGAAAAGCTGCCCAACCGTTACCAAAAGCTGGCCGACCTCATGCGGCACGATATGGAAGGCCTCAAAGACGACTCACTCGACCATATTGCTCGCCGGATGGAAGACTCTCGTCGTCGGCTGGCTCAAGGGCGCCCCGGCGAGCGCGCGCAGGACGTTCAAAAAGGTGTGATCGACTCCCTCGACAAACTGATCAAGAAGGCCGAAGATCAAGCGCAGCAACAATCCAAAATGGCCGCCAGCTCTTCCCGGTCGGCGCCCGGCACACCGATGCAAGACAGCCAGATCGGCTCCGCGCTTCCTCCCGCCCCTGGCAAGGTCGATCCTAGCAATATTGGTCGCGGCACCGGTTGGGGCAACTTGAACGAAAAGGATCGCGAAAAGGCGATGCAAGAAATCGGCCGCGAGTTTCCCTCCCATTATCGCGAAGTCATTGAACAATACTTTCGCCGTTTAGCGGCCGAGGAGTCGGCCGATCACCCATGATCCGCCGACAAGTTCCCCTCTCTGTTAATCTCACGCCGCTGGCCGCTTGCTTTCTTACGTGCATCGCCTGGGCAAGCTCGCTCATGGCGGTCGAAGTCACGGCCACGCGCCTCGACGGCGCTTCGGTCGCCGGCGAGCTACGTGCCTGGAACACGGACGAGTTGAAATTGGCGACATCCAATGGCGACCAACAAATCCCCACGAACCAACTCGCCTCGCTACGCTGGTCATCCGCGCCCGCCTCGGCCGACTCCGCCATTGGTGCCGTCGAGTTGATGGACGGCACGGTGCTGCCAATCAAAACCGTTCGTATCGACCAATCGCGGGCCCGGCTCACACTCGCCGCCCCGGCAAGCGACAAACCACTCGACCTTCCCACCTCTCAAATCTCCCTGATTCGCCTTCGCCAGCTAGAGGGCCCGCTCGCCACGCAATGGGACGAAATTCACCGTCAAAAGCTCGCCAGCGATGCGATCGTCGTCCTCAAGAAAGATGGCAAAAGCCTCGACTACGTCGAAGGCGTGATGGGCGACATCGGTGACGACAAAATCGAATTCAAGCTCGACGGCGAAAGCCAACGCGTCGATCGCGCCAAAATCGCCGGCGCGATCTACTACCGGCCCGATCGCCGCTTGAAAGAAGAGCCTAAAGCCTCGATTCAAGGTCGGTCGGGCTTCCGCGCAAGCGCCGCTCACATCGAACTCAAGGACTCCCTCCTCGAACTAACGACGGCCGCCGGTGTGCGGCTCTCGTGGCCTATCCAGGACATTTCGCTCGCCGACTTTTCCGCCGGCAAGCTGCTCTATCTCAGCGACATCGATCCCGTGTCGAGCAACAACATCCCCTTCGTCGGTCGCTCGCCGGGAGCAAAACTCGCCGCGCAATACGAACATTTTCGCCGCGATAAATCCGCCCTCGGTGGCCCCCTCTCGCTCCTGATGAAAGGAGACGATTCCGCCGCTTCCCAACCCACTCCACGTCCCTATGCTAAGGGCCTCTCCCTGCGCAGTCGCACGGAAATCGTCTACCGCTTGCCCCCCGGATTTCAACGATTCATCACGATTGCCGGCATCGATCCGGCCACTCGTATCGCTGGCAACGTCCGTCTTGCGATCCTCGGCGACGACCGTGTT
>CAZGMU010000175.1:1506-7415 GCA_964526975.1 uncultured Planctomycetaceae bacterium | reverse complement strand
ACCGACATTACCGGCAATGACGCCCCTCAGCCCATCCAGCTCGATATCGCCGATGTCAAACGACTCAAGATTGTCGTCGACTATGGCCAAAACTTCGACACCGGCGATTGGCTCAATCTCTGCGATGCGAGGATCGCGAAGTGAAATTGCGAATTGCGGATTACGGATTGCGGATTGAAGCCCGGCAAACAGGGCTAGCGCCCAAACTCCATCCCGCCAAGATGATCCCTTCTCCCAATCCGAAATCCGAAATCCAAAATCCAAAATTGCTCCCTCTCTTAATCACTCTCCTATCCACTCTCACCTCTCTTCCTCTCTCCGCTTCAGCGGCCCCCGATCCCGCCGTGCTCGCTGCCGAAGCGGCTCGTGTCGAAACAATCGCCCGTATCTCCCAACCAACGATTGCTATCTTCGACCCCAATGGCCAGGGTGGCGGTTCCGGCGTGATCATTTCGCCGGATGGCTACGCCCTGACGAATTTCCACGTCGCCGGCTCCACGGGCGGAGCCATGAAGTGTGGCCTTTCCGACGGACGCTTTGTCGACGCGGTCCTCGTCGGCCTCGATCCGGGCGGCGACGTCGCCCTCATCAAGCTGCTCGGCAAAACCGACTTCCCCGCCGCCACCATCGGCGATAGCGACACCTGCCGCGTCGGGCAGTGGGTCTACGTCGTCGGCAATCCCTTCCTGCTGGCCGAGGACTTCAAACCCACCGTCTCCTATGGCATTCTCTCCGGCGTGCATCGTTACCAGTACCCTTCCGGCACGCTGCTCGAATATGCCGACTGCTTACAGACAGATGCCGCTATCAACCCGGGCAACTCAGGCGGCCCAATGTTCGATTCCGATGGCAAGCTCGTGGGCATCAATGGCCGCGGCTCGTTTGAGAAACGTGGCCGGGTGAACGTCGGCGTCGGCTACGCAATCTCGATCAACCAGATCAAGCGCTTCATTGGCTTGCTGAAAAGTGGCCGCGTGGTCGACCATGCATCGCTCGGCGCGACGGTATCGACCACCTCGGATCGCCGCGTCGTCGTTGACGATATCCTCGAAAGCAGCGACGCCTTTCGCCGTGGCCTACGCTATGGCGACGAGATCGTCCGCTTCGGCGGCCGCGAAATCGCTTCGACAAACGCGCTCAAGAACGCCCTGGGCACCTACCCCAACGATTGGCGCGTGCCCCTCACCTACCGCCGCGATGGCAAGGAATACGATATCCATGTCCGCCTGGCCGCCGTGCATCGCGCCGGCGAATTGGAAGCCCTGCTCAGCGCCGAGCGAGAGAAACCCGACCCGCACCATCGAGACAAAGAACCCAAACCCGACGACAAGAAGCCCAACGAGCCGGAGCATCCCCGCCCCCGCCCATCACGCGCCGCCAAGCCAAAACCCAAGCTCCCCAAAGCCGCCCGCCAATACCACGAAGAGTCCCCTGGCTACGCCAACTACTGGTTCAACCGCTACAACCAGCAGCGAGTCTGGAACGCCTATCTGGCCCACGGCGACTTCGCCGACACCGGCTGGAACTGGAAGATCACCGGCAAAACCGCCGCAGGTGGTGATGTCTCGATCACGCTCGCCGAAAAGAAAGGCGATATCGTGATGCCCGAGGGCCAGTCTGGCACGGAGTTCGGGGCATCGCTCACCGAGGCCACGAGCCCAGCCCGCTCCGGCGGCCTTCTGGCCGCGCTCCATCTTTGGCAGCGCCTTGTGCTCGCCGGCCCCCACCGCTTCGGCGAGATTTACTATCTGGGCACCGTGCCCTGGAACAATGACGACAAATGTTCCGACTGCCTCGTGGGAACGACCGCCGGCGTCGAGAGTCGCTTCTACTTCGATCCGGAAAAAGGCGATTGCACCGGCCTCGAGCTACGCGTGGCCGATGATGAAGACCCCTGCGAAATTTACTTCGACGACATCCGCCAGGTCGACGGCCGCTCCCTCCCCTTCCACTGGGTCGTCCGCCACGGCGACGAAGTATTTGCAGACATCAAAATCGCGTCGTACGATTGGTCCGTGGATAAAAAAACCGCGGAAAAGGAAACAAAACCGTAATGGCGCTGGCCCGTATCAAATTTCGGATTTCGGATTCCGGATTCCGGATTGGCAGAAAAAATCCGCAATCCCCAATCCGCAATCTACAATCCCCCAAGCACGTCCACGCCGTTGCGATAGCCGTCGCTTGCCTCATCGGGGCATGTGCCGTGCAGGCCAACGACGGCGCGGCGTCTTTCTCTCAGGTCGCCCGTCAGGTTCAACCAAAAATCGTCAAAATATACGGCGCCGGCGGCATTCGCGGGCTGGAGCACTATCAGAGCGGCATCCTGATCTCCGGCAAAGGCCACGTGCTCACCGTCTCCAGCTACGTGCTCGACTCCGACGAAGTCAACGTCGTGCTCGACGATGGTCGTCACTTCACGGCGCAACAAGTCGCCGCCGATCCCCTCACGGAAATTGCCGTCCTGAAATTCGACCCTGGCAACGACGAAGTCCCCCACTTCGATCTCTCCACCGCCACGACAGTCGACGCCGGCGCGCGGGTCCTGGCTTTCAGCAACCTCTTTGGCATCGCCGCCGGTGAAGAGCCCGTAAGTGTGCTGCATGGCGTCGTATCCGTCGTCGCGCCGCTCGAAGCGCGCCGGGGCTCCTTCACTTCGAACTTTCACGGCAACGTCTACGTGGTCGACGCCTCGGCCAACAACCCCGGCGCCGCGGGCGGCGCACTCACCGACTCGCAGGGTCGCCTCCTGGGAATGCTCGGCAAGGAACTTCGCAGCAATCTCACCGACACCTGGCTTAGTTACGCGTTGCCGGTTGCCGCCTTTGCTCCGACAGTGGAAGACATCCTCGCCGGTCGCTTCACGCCGCCGGAGCTCAAAGATACCGACCGCCCCCCCAATCCCCTGTCGTTTGCCGCCCTGGGGATCGTCCTGGTGCCCGATGTCGTCACGCGCACGCCCCCTTATATCGACCGCGTCGTCGCCAACTCGCCCGCGGCAATCGCGGGGCTTCGCCCAGACGATCTCGTGGTAATGATCGATTCCCAAGTCGCCAGTTCCTGCCGGCTGGCCGTGCAGTCGATCGAGCGATTAGACCACGACGCCACGATCCGCCTGGGCGTTCTGCGCGGCGAGCAATTTCTCGAAGTCACCTTGAAAGCAAAACCGGTGGAGCCGCCGAACAAAGCTACGCCAGCCGACGAGAAACCCGCAAAGGAAAACTGAATCGTGTTGGATCTCCGTGTTCTTAAACCAAAATGCCAAACCTATTGCTTCTGCATTTTGCATTTTGCGTTTTTCATTTTGCACTTTTCAATCCCTCGAGTTGCTTTCCCGCAAGATTCCCTCGAAGCCCGCGAAGAAGCGGCCTTCAAAACCGCGGCGGAGAGCGTGGCCCCGTGCGTCGTTCAGATTCGCACCATCGGCGATGGCGCCGTTCTGGCCGATGGCCCTACGACCGGCGTTGTCGTTTCTCCGGATGGTTATATCATCTCCAGCGCATTCAACTTCGCTCAACAACCCGCCTCGATATTGGTGACCTTCGCCTCTGGCAAGCAAGCGCCAGCCGAACTTGTGGCGACCGACCATAGCCGCATGCTGGTTCTGCTGAAAGCCAATGGAGTGAGCGACTTGCCGGTGCCTACGATGGCTCCAATGGAACAAATTCGCCCCGGCCAGTGGGCTGTCGCCGTCGGGCGCACGTTCCACCCAGACAAAACAAACCTTACCGTAGGGATCGTGAGCGCGCTGGGCCGCATGTTCGGCAAGGCCATTCAAACCGATGCCGATGTCAGCCTGGCCAATTACGGGGGACCGCTTGTCGACCTTCATGGCCGCGTGATGGGCATCATCGTGCCGATGGCCCCGCAAAGCGCCAACGAGGTCGCCGGCACGGAATGGTACGATTCCGGGATTGGCTTCGCCGTGCCACTGGCGGGGCTTGCCGACCGCATCGAAAAGATGAAGAAAGGCGAGGATCAACGGCCAGGGCTCCTGGGCGTTGGCACCTCGCCCAAGAGTCCACATTCTTCTCCCGCTGAGCTTATCGCGGTTCGTCCCGACGCCCCCGCCGGCCAGGCCGGTCTTAAAAAAGGCGATCGCATCGCGGAAATCAACGGTAAGCCCATCAAAACGCAAACCGATCTCCGCTTCGCCCTCGGCGCCGCGTACGGCGGCGACGAAGTTCGCGTGGTCGCTCTGCGGGGAAAAGAGCGCATCGAGCGCACAATCAAGCTGGCCGGCGAACTACCGCCATTTCAGCACGCCTTTCTTGGCATACTCCCAATGCGACAGACCAGTAAACCCGCCGTCGCGGAAAAGCTCCGGAAAGACAGCCAACCTGAAGCCGAAGAAAAAAAAGACGACCTCGAAGCCAACGATGCAAAAGAACCAACCGCTGATGAAACGGACGATGCCAAAGGAGTCGAAGGAGTCGTTGTCCGAATGGTTTACGATGGCAGCCCGGCAGCCGAGGTGGGCGTTCTAGTTGGCGATCGCATCACCCAGATCAATGAGTCGAAAGTCGATTCTATCGACAACGCGATCCATGCCGCAAACAATCTAGCGCCAGGCAACAAGGTCGAAGTAAAGCTCATTCGCGAGAATGAATCGAAGCAGCTCACGCTAACCGCTTCGCGCCTTCCCACCAACACGCCAGCCAGTCTGCCTGCTGCTTACGCACTTTCGCCAGGTGAGGAAAAGACCTCCCCTGGCGAGACGCGCGATTTGAAGCTGCCCGAATTCCCCAATCAATGCCGTGTCTACATGCCCGCCTTGCCAGCCGACCGATCGCTCGCCGCCCTCCTGTGGGTGCAAAATCCTGGTGATTCCAAACCGGACGACGTCATCCATGATTGGCAATCGGTTTGCGACCGGTTCGGAATTATGCTGGTTATTCCCTCCCCTGCCGGCAAAGACCAGTGGGAACGACCAGAACTCGACTATCTTCGACGCCTCTCCGAACACATCGTTGCGCAATACAAGATCGACACGCACCGCCTGGTTATCCACGGCCAAGGCAAAGGTGGCGCCATCGCCTGGCCTCTTGCGCTGGCGAGCCGTGACTTGTTTCGCGGTATCTCCACATCGGCCACCCCGCTTCCTCGCCCCTTGCGCATGCCGACGAACGAGCCATCGCTCCGATTCGCCATTTTCTCCGTCTTGCCTGCCAGCAAGGACTCGTCAGCGCCGCTTGCCGCCGGTTTGAGAAAGTTCACTGAAGCCGGCTACAGCGTAGAAACAACCACCACCACCGATCCATCCAGCCAGCTTTCCGACACCGAGCGCCAGCAATTAGCCCGCTGGATCGACACGCTCGATCGATTCTAGAGCAATGCGCCTTAATACGACCTGGAAGAATTCTTTCGCACGAACTTCCCGCTGGCCGAGTGCATTCTCGACTTCTGGCACGCCAAGGAGCATCTGGTCGAGCTGGGCGGCCGCTGTGGTCCGACGAGGAAACAGCACGAAACGAATGGCTCGATCGCCAGCGTCATCGTTTGAAACACGAAGCACGAAGGCGCGCAAGCGGTGTTGGCCAAGTTGAAAGCGTTGGACGTCGGCCAGCGCAGCGTGAGCGTGCGCGAGAGTCACCGGCTGCACACGCAATACTCCCGTAATCATGTCGCGCGGATGGACTATCCGCGCTACGTCGCCAACAGCTGGCAGATCGGTTCGGGGCCGGTCGAGAACTCTTGCAAGACGGTCGTGGCCAACCGCCTCACAGGCAGCGGCATGCGTTGGGGAAGCGACGGCTCCAACGCCGTCTGCCACCCCTGAGCCCTCTACCTCAGCCAGCCCGGCCAGCGGGAATCCTTCTAGAAAAACTTCACGAACGTGAAGCTCACACGAGGATGTCGCTCCCAGGAGTGCTGTTGCGTTGCCCTCCCGACCGGAGCGGCTGGGCTATCTA
>CAZGMU010000175.1:0-1496 GCA_964526975.1 uncultured Planctomycetaceae bacterium | reverse complement strand
CGATCCGTCTCGGATCGGTCCAAGTACACCGCAACAGCGCCCCCTTGCCCACAAATCATTACTGCACCCGAGTCCCCACCATGATCGGAATCGGAATAAACCCAGTGGCAAAAAACGAAGCCACTGTCAGTCATCCGCCCGAATCAATCCCGCAGCCGTACAAAAACGCGATCATCTTCGACCTTTACCTCATGCGTTCTGGTCGGCTTCGTCGCCGGCATCGTCAGTGCCGCGCCGGTTTTCACGTCAAACTTGGCCCCATGCCGCGGGCAGGCAATCGTGCCGTGCTCCGCGTCGAGCGGACCTTCGCTCAGCGGTCCGCCGTCGTGCGTGCAAATATCATCGAGCGCGTAAATATGACCGGCCGCCCGAATTAACACGACCAGCCGCTCGCCGACCTCCACGAGCAGTTTGCCCGGGTCGTCGATCTCGTCCACCTGAGCCACTTCCACAAAATCTGCCATCTACACGCGCCCTAAGCTGGCTAACCACATTCCCAAAACCTCGACCGCCAGCCCCAGCCCAAGCAGCGGCAAACCAATCTTTAATCCCTGCGACGCCCGCTTCTGCTCGTCGATACGACCCGACACGACCACGCGCATCCCACCGGCCGATTTCCACAAACCATACACGATGAGCACGAGCCCAACGAAGCGCAGAAATGTAGCAACACCAGCCAACACGACAAGAAGCACTTCTAAAACTAATTCCCAACGTAGCTGAATTCGCAAGAATTCGGACCTGTTGGTACGCGGCCGAATTTTTGCGAATTCAGCTACAAATCAACTACGCTCCGCCCAGGTCTTTGATATCCCGCACCCGTCGGCCAATCGCCTCGCCCAGCGCGTCGCGAACGCTCTCGATCGTGATGCGGTCGAACACCTGCTGGAAGAACCCCGTCACGATCATTCGCACGGCTTCGCGCCGCGTGTAGCCGCGCGTTTGGGCGTAGAACAATTGCTGCTCATCCACCCGGCCACTCGTGCTGCCATGCGTGCAGCGCACATCGTCGGCCTCGATCTCGAGTCCCGGAATCGAATCGGCCCGCGCGTCACGCGAGAGCATGAGGTTGTCGTTTCGCTGGTAGGCGTCTGTCCGCTGCGCTGGCTTGTCGACCTTGATCATCCCGCGCCACACGGTTCGCGAGCGATCTTGCAGAGCAGTTTTGTACAACAAATCGCTCTTGCAGTACGGCGCTATGTGATGCTGATGCGTGTTGTACGACAGGTGCTGCCGACCTTCGGTGAACATCACGCCGTTGACTTGCGATTCGGCGTCCGGCCCCGTCATCGCCACGTGTTGATTCACCTTGGCCAGCCGCGCGCCGAGAGCCCCGATCGTCCACTGCAGCCGCCCTTCGCGAGCCACATGGGCCTTCTGGTGAGCAAAATGCCACACCTCATGTCCCCAGTTCTGCAGGTTTACGTACCGGAGCTTGGCCCCCTGCTCCACCATCAGTTCGATCGAGCCACAGTGCAGCCCGGCGCTATCAAATG
>CAZGMU010000174.1:0-9593 GCA_964526975.1 uncultured Planctomycetaceae bacterium | reverse complement strand
TAATCGCGAGCGTGCCAGGCGGTGACTCGCGACGGTTCGGATTTATTGGCGGACTTTTGAACCTCTCCGACTAAGGTTCGCAGTCCGGGCAGCCATTATTAGGCAGCCAAAGCGTAATTGCTGTTGGCAATTAACATTGTGATCAGCTTTTAACGAGGCCAACTGATCAACCTCGACACGCCACTTGCGCTTCACGTATCCGGTCGAACCCTGTTCGCCCCCGTGTGTTACACGCTTGAATGCAGGTGCATTTCATTAATTATACGCTACTGGGCAAGGGCCGATAGCCCGCATTTTTGGCCGTTTTCTGGCACCTTAAAACCGATGCACGCTAGCCACGCACCGCAACACCAACAAGAATCGCAACAAAGTTCGCGATCCTATTTGTGCCGGCAACCACTCGGTCGCTCGACCGACAATTCTTCCCGCTTCAACTTCTGGCGAATCCACCAATACGGATCATAAGGATCGTTGATCGATGCGATCGGCTGACCATAGCCGGGCAAGTTGGCAAACTCACTGGCTTCGATCCCCGCGCGAATCTTGTTATCGGCGATGATCTGAATCGCACGGTCTGATAGATGGTTGCGTTCAGCATTCATGGCTTCGACTTCTCGACTTCGTCATGGGGTTGCTTATCAGCAGTCTCAGCGGATAACACTTTGTCGATAAGACGCTCTGCCTCCGCTGGGTCAACGCTTGGATCGCGGTGCGTCGCCATATATTCTTTCGTTTTCAGCGCCGCCTCGCGTGCTGCGGTGGTGGCACCACTTTGCTGCAGGTGCAACGCGATGACCGCCATCATATTGAGTCTCCCTTGCGGCGGAGTGGTACTGGCTTTGGCGAGCTCATCGTAGGCACGCCAGGCATCGTCCGCGCGCCCCATTCTGGCCAATATGCGAATCCGCCATGCCTGCTCATCAACCCAACGCATTGTGCTCGGCTCCATCAGTTTGAGCAAAGCGTCGTGAATATCCAGCGATTCTTGATAACGCTTTGCTTTCCAATAGACCTCAGCCTTATCGCTCAGAATGCCAACCTTGCGTTCCGGATCAACCTTCTCTGCTTCAGCAAGCACCTGATCATAGGTAGCAAGGGACTCCTCCGTACGATCCATCCAGTTTAAATTGACCGCAATTCGCTGGCGGAGCTTGAGTCAATCTTGTGCAGTAAATCTCTTATCTTGGATAAGTTCGTTAGCGTAGGCAATGGCATCCGAATGATGATCTGCCCATTCAAGGTAGGTCAGCCGTGTCCAAGCGAGCTCTTTCTTTCGCTCGTCGGAGACATCGGACCGTGTCTTCTCGTCGATCAAAGGTAGCACCGCCTTGATACCGGCTCGTGAATACGCATCAGACAACTGCTTCGCAAATGCCTTTCGGTCGAGCTCCTCATCTTCGCTGGCAACGACCTGCCGCCAATGCTCTCCGATAGCCTTGTCGTGCTCTGCACCTAGCCGAACAACCTCATCGATCTCCGAGCGATAGAATTTCAGTAGCGGATTCGCGTTTGAATAGTCCTTCGTATCGTCGAAGCCACCTTCAAGTGATTTGAGCCCCGCGTCGAGTGCATGAGCGCGATCAGAACCCGCAGCATTCGCAGCTTTCGCGAACGCCGCGTCGCGCTGCTCGTGTACCCCTCGCAGCTTCAGTACGTGCTTGAGAAACTCGGCCGGCGATAAACCGATCGCGCCGGTCGTCGCGTACGGCTTGCCATTCTCGTCTGCCAAGAAAACGGTGGGATAACTTACCACGCCATATTGATCGACCCATGTCGACGCCGGTGCCGCAGGCTCCTGCGGCAACCGCGATACGCCCCCGGGATATTCCAGCCGCACGAGAATAAACGTATCTGCCGCCGGCGCAAACGCCTCGGTCGAGAGAACTTCGCACTCAAGCGCCATGCAAGCCTGACACCACGTCGTGCCAGTGAAGTTGATCAGCAAGTCCTTATGCTCCCGAGCGGCCGCCTGCTTCGCGTGCTCGAGATCATCCAACCAAGTTAGGTTATTCGCGCCAACGCCCCCTGCGCTCAAGGCAATTAATATAGTGGCAATCGCTATGTGAATTGGCTGTGCTGATGACATACCGATATTCTATCACGGCCACACAACAAGCCCAGAGAGGACTCGGTTAGCGTCATTCCGTCGAGCCAGGCTTCATACTCGCTTTGTCACCAAGAATCAACTGCCGAACAATCTCAGCCATGAACGAGCGAAGCGTTGGACCGGGAATCGTGCTATCGTCTGCGATAACATTTCCATCAGGGTCGATCAGTACATAACTCGGATACCCAGAGATTCCGTGGTCCTTGTAGGCCGCGATGATCCGACCATCCGGGTGATCAACCACAATCGGATATGTCAGCTCATTCTTCGCGGCATCTTTCTTGATTTCGTCGACCGGCATGGAGTTGTCATGAACGCCGATCAAAACCAATCCTTTGTCGTGATACAGGTGCTCTACCATTCGCACCAAAGGCATATCGGCATGGCACGGACCGCACCATGTTGTCCAGAACTGCAACAGTACGTATTGGCCACGGTAGTCGGCAAGTGAACGACGCTTGTCGCCCGTGTTCAACCAGGTCACACCGTCGAGCTCCGGCGCTGGTTTGCCCGCGAGCGAAATCTTGGCGTAGCGTTCCTTATCAGCAGGCTGCACAATCCCGCGTGCCCATGGGGAGAGGTCGTCGGGGAATCTGCTGATGAGCGATTCCATCGGTTGTGGTCGAAGCGTCACAACAACGTGATCCAACGACTCCGGCTTGTCCCAACGAACCTGGGTGCTCCCATCCAACGGTTCCAGAGGATGGAAGGCCACGATGGTCTGCGTCTCCAGCCGCTGGTGTGTCTGGAAGTCCTCGGGAATCCTTGGTGGTTGTAGTTCGAATCGACCTTGGTCGTCGCTCGTCACTGGGTTCGTAAACGAGAGTACCGAACCACGAAAACGCACCACGGCATTCGGCACCGGCTGGCCCGCCGCGCCTTGCACTACGCCGCGGATCTTCGGCATTGGACTGACGATGAAGTCCGGCGCTCGGGTCGATCCATCCGCGGCAACGTCCAACTCGTACGACGATGGATTCGCGATGAGCCCTCTGCCAGAGAAATTGACACGCGCCCGACCGGCAGCCAGTTGGATTTCGTACCCACCCTGCTCGTTTGTGTCCGCCCAATCCGCATGCGTCCATTCATCGGCGAATGGTTTGAATGCGCCCTGCACGTTGCCAGAATGGACATCTCCTCGAATCGACACGTCAACCACAGGCTGATTCGTCTCGCGATGCACCACTCGGCCACGCACTTTGACTTTCCGTTTCAGTTGAAAATCAAAGCGATTGTTTCCCGCTTGCATCCGGAACGACTCGGTGTCGTCCGAGAGAGTTTTACCTCGGCGAGCGGCAAATATCGGTGTGACGATGAAGTCCGGATGAAGCAGTCGCAGCCAATCATACTCGCCGATATCAACGGTAAATGTCGCACTGCCATCGGGCTTTAGCCAAGGAAGCGGGCCGATAAGTGTCGATGGGCCATCAAACGGACATTGCCGCAAATCCATCCCCATCGAATCAACCATCTTTTCGTTCGGCTCCATTTGAAAGTGCAGTTCCACCTTCGCGCCAGGTTGGAGCGTCACGGTCTTCTGATCGCCCGCATGCAAACGTTTCAACTTGCATGGAGCAAAGTCCGGATGAACGATCATCACGTCGAGCTCACCTGGCGGCAACGACGGTAGGACGAGCGCTCCGGTCGCATCACTCGTCTCCAGAGAGTAGCCACACGAGCGAAGCGTCTTCGCGCTAAGCACAACAGATTGTGAGTAGTAGGCACTTCGTAGCTCGGCGCCAGCGACAGGACGACCAGATTGATCTCGTACATCAAACGTCGTAGCGACGGGTCGCACGACATTTATTACTTCCTTCGCGCTCTTAATACCATCGCCAAAACTAATCCTCTTGATCGCAACGCGCCCGTCACCCGTCCGAGCACACACCAGGTATCCTTGTTCGGTTGACACATCACCAAATGCAACCGCACCACGCTCATCGGACCGCTTATCGCGGTCCAAACTCTTCCAATACCTCTCGTCTTGATTGAAGCTCAACAGCTTCACGAGAGCATGTGGTACTACCGCGCCGTGGTCGTCGACAATCTCCAGCTCGATCAATCCGGCATTAGCCTTGCCGGCACTTTCGGCCGCAACGACAACGGCTCGGCTCGCGCAAAGAAAGAGCAGTACACAACACAATATTGCTGTCACGCGCCACATCAGAATGCCGCCTGTTGTATAACGCTGCCAACTCCGTCATCTGCAACAAACAGAATCGCAGCGTCCGTTAAGAGTGATTGCGATGACAATACACCAGGATCTTACACCGCATATAAGAAAATACCACTAGATACGATTCACTTCCCAGACGCTACCAGCTCATCACACATCCCGCAAAACCTCCTCGGCCGAGCTCCTATTTCAACCATATTGTTGTCGCCATCGCAAATTTTTACAAACCACGGTTTTTGGCGTTGTATTATTAGACACGCTGTCTTACAATCCATAGACACGACGTCTACATTTCCCGGGAAACGACTCTATGCCCGCCCCTCGACCCCAAGCGACCGATGCCGAGCTCGCCATTCTGAAGTTGCTTTGGGACAGCGACACTCCGCTCACCGCCCGCGCAATGTGCGAGCAGCTCTACCCGGACGGTACACCATCAGACCAGGCCACGGTTCAAAAATTACTGCAACGTCTCGAAAAAAAGAGGCTCGTGTCGCGCGATCGCAGGTCGTTCGCCCACGAATTTCGCGCCAATGTCTCCCGCGAAGCATTGGCTGGCGATCAGTTAGAAGCGCTCGCAGACAAACTTACGGACGGCTCTCTCGTGCCGTTTATTTTACATGCAGTCGAATCGAAGCAACTCACCGCCGAAGAGCGCAGCGAAATTCGTAAGCTGCTCAACCGGCGACGATAACCAAGGGTGCCGCTATGTCGACTCTTCTTACCATTGGAATTACCAACGCCCTTGCCGCCACCGTGTTGGCAATCATCGTTTGGTGCGTAACTCGCGTTTGGCGGCAGCCTGCGGTCGCACAACTTTTGTGGGTTCTGGTGCTCGTCAAATTCGTGACGCCGCCGATGGTCTCGATACCATGGCAAGTTACACAGGAGCACCGCGACGTTTTTGTGCCGCCAGCACTGGCGTCCGCTCTTCCACATCACACGACAAGCGCGGCAAATGAAACGGCGATGCCGATGCTGAAACCCAAATCGACTCAAGCACGTAACCGTCAGATTGGTGTTCCAATTATCGAATCAACCGGTATCGCAGCAACTAGGCCGACCCCTTGGGAAGCAATCGCAATCGGCGTATGGCTTGCAGGTAGCGCGGTGTGGATCTTGATCGCGACTACGAGGCTCGCGCGATTTCACCGTGCTTTAAGAAATACAATCGATTGCCCGGCTGACCTCCAGCGCATGGCCGACGACGTTGCGAAGAAGTTGGGCGTAACCAGCCGATTTCGACTACGAATGACCGAAGCCCAACTGTCGCCGCTGGTGTGGCCGATTGGTCGGCCGACCATCGTGTTATCGCGGCCGCTGTTAGCAGAGTTGTCGCAAGAAGAAATGCAAACCCTATTGGCGCACGAGCTATCCCACCTGCGACGCAAAGATCATTGGCTGCGCTGGCTGGAGTTATTCGTGACGGCCCTCTATTGGTGGCACCCAGTCGTGTGGTGGACTCGCCACATGATTCAAAAAGCGGAAGAGCAGGCCTGCGATGCCTGGGTCGTCTGGGCTTTTCCCAACGCCGCCACTTGCTATGCCTCGGCCCTTTTCAAAACCGCACAAATGATCTCGGACCACCGGTTCAGAACACCATCCGTCGCCAGCCGACTTGGCTCCAGCGGCAATCTCAAAGAAAGGATCGAGAACATCATGAATGCAACGTGGACATGCCGCTTGTCGTTTCCCGCACAGGTAACTGTAGCGCTTGCCGCCGTCTTGATCCTGCCTCTTTCTTGGCACACTGTTTCTGCGGCTAACGAAGCACAACAGCCAGCAAAATCTAATCAAGCTGCCAGCCAGAAGGATGCGAGCAAGCAGCCTACAAGCACCACGGTACAAAGCAATCTTCCACTTGAAAAAGACGTGGCGTCGTCCGACCGAGTCGGCAACGCCGAACTCGCCGCCCTCCGCGAACACGTCGACTTTCTCGAAAACCAGTTCACAATCGATGCTCTGTATAGAACCGGCTCAAAGGGCGGATCGGCCGACTCGCGAGCCAGAACCGCCTACGAACTCGCGAGTGCCCGGGCCGAACTGGCCGCCGCAGAGGGTAACCGAACGCAGGCGATTGCGTATTGCGAGCAAGCGGAGAAGCAGTCCGAGGAAGCATTAAAAAGTGTGATGGCCAGTTACGAAGCCGGACGCGTATCGCTCGATCTCTTGCTGCAAACGGCTAAGTTTGTGTCAGATGCCAAACGTCGTCTGGCTCATCTTCGTGATTCGCAAGCACCTTCAACAACACAACAGAGCAAGGCCGACAGTGGTCGTGTCGATATAAGGGGCGACGCAGCGCCCCTGAGATCGCTTTCTGATTCAGGCACATCCGTCAAATATCGACAAGCGGTAGTAGAGGTTGCCAAGCAGAAATACGAGCGAATGAAATCGTTGGCCGATCAGAGAGTTGTGCCGGCGGCTGAGTTGGAATCGGCAAAGGCCGACTACGAAGTCAGCGTAGCGCAGCTCCAGCGTGCCCAGCGCATCCTGAGATACTCGCAATTGGAAGTCGAACTAGCGGAGACCGAACTTCAAGAAGCGACAGCAGGTCCTCGAACTACAGCCAGTGGCCCTGACGACTTCGAGCTAAAAAAGCTAAAGATCAAGCTCGAGATGGCGAAAGTCAAAACGAGCGCCCTCGAATAGAAGACGGAGAATCTATATATCTCGAAGGATCTCTTCAGCAGCATTTTTACCACAAGCACCCAGCACGCCGCCGCCAGGATGACTCGCCGCGCCGCATAGGTACAAGCCGCGAATCGGCGTGCGGTGATCGGCCCAACCCGCAACCGGGCGGAAGCAGAAAAGTTGGTGAGCGCCCATCGCGCCTTGCATGATGTTGCCGCCGGTGATACCGAATGTGCGTTCCAGATCGAGTGGCGACAACACCTGGCGATGCTCAATCGCCTTCGGCACATTCGGCGCGTACTCGGCCAGCATCTCGACGCAACGATCGCCGAACTTCTCTTTGATGTCGTCCCAGTTGCCCTCCGCCAGTTTGTAGGGCGCGTATTGCACGAACATACTGAGGATGTGCTTGCCCGGCGGCGCGATCGTGTGATCGACGCTCGTCGGCATGGTGATTTCAAGGATCGGCCGCTCGCTCGGTCGGCCGTACTTGGCATCATCGTACGCGCGCTCGAGGTAGTCGAGCGACGGGCCAATGTGCATCGTGCCGTGATGTTGCGGGCCGATACCCTTCCCCGGCATGCATGTAAACTCTGGAGGTTCACTCAACGCGAGATTCACTTTTGCCGAAGCCGATGAGTAATCGATCCGCGCGACTGCCTCACGGAAATACTCGGGCAACTCACTGGGCGTAAGAAACTTCTCAAACGTCAGGTGCGCATCGACGCTCGAAGCGACGATCTTGGCATCGATCTCGGTTCCATCTTGCAGTCGCACACCAACGGCTCGACCGTTGTTGGTCAGAATATGTTGCACGGGCGACTCACGCCGCACATCGACGCCCAGATCCTTGCACGCGGCCTCGATCGCAGTCGACAACGCGCCCATGCCGCCCTGCACGAATCCCCACACACCGCGCGCACCGCCGGCTTCGCCCATCACATGATGCAGCAGCACATACGCACTGCCGGGCGAACTGATCGAAAGAAACGCGCCGATGATCGCGTCGGTCGCCAGCGTGGCCTTCAGCACGTCACTTTCAAACCAACGATCGAGTATCGGCCGAGCGGCAGCAGTCAGCAGTTCAACCGTTTGCGGCAGCTCACCACCAAGTTCCTTCATCGCCTTGTGCAACGACCACAGCTTCTTACCGTCGCGCATTCGCTTACCGAAACCGACCTTGCGCCAATCCTTGGGCAGCGGCAGCGGATCGGGCGCCGCCTGGCTAAGCACCGGTTCGAGCACTGCGGCGACACGCTCCAGAAACGCGTTGTACTTCGGATACGCCTCCGCGCTGAACTTGGAAATCTCTCGCCGACACAACTCCGCGTCCGGCCCCATCAACAAGCTGCGACCATCCGGCAGCGGAGTGAATGACGATGGGTTGCGAGGCAAGATCGTCAGCCCGTATTCCTTGAGCTTCAACTCGCGAATAATCTGCGGCAGAAACAAACTGATAACGTACGCAGCCGTCGACACTTTATAACCCGGCCACAATTCTTCGGTCGTCGCGCAGCCGCCAAGCACATGACGGCGCTCCAGCACGCATACCTTATGGCCAGCCTTGGCCAGATACGCCGCGCAAACGAGTCCATTATGGCCGCCGCCGATGACCACCGCATCGAAGTGAGAAGTTGGCTTCATGCTCCGCAAATCCATGCTTGTCGCTGACAATTGCAGTAATCCGTTGTCCTTTGCCCTAACTTATATCACACGATCCTATTCTCCCATACACAAATCGTCGCGCAGGCGAATGCGATCATCGAATTCGCGAAATCAAACGCGCGGCAGTACCGTTCAACCGTAGGACGGACAATCCTGTCCGTCGATTCCCCAAAGAGAGACAGGATTGCCCGTCCTACCACCCCGATTCGCGAAACTCGACAGCCAGCCAATCCGTCGATTCTCCAAAGACGGACAGGATTGTCCGTCCTACGGCAACTCGGCGTGCGAAACTAAGAGCCGATCCCATAACCGTCGTGGACTGCCCCCTCTCCGAAACGGTTCTCGGATAGGCTCTAATCACAAACGATATCACTACCCGAAATCTGCTAGCTTGAAACGTCGTGCGGGCACAACTAAAATCTAGGTTGAATCTTCGAGTATCGATTGTCCCTCGCCAACACCTTCGCCCGCTTGGTCAAAATCAACATGTGGAGTCTGCCGTGAAACAACTTCTATTTACCGTTGCACTTTTCGCGATCGCTTTGTTTTTCACGCAAACCGCCGAAGCGCAATGGGTGCGGACTTATCGGCCCGTTCAGCCCGTGTTTGTCGCTCCGCAACCAGTGGTAGTCGCGCGTCAGCCGATGGTTGTCTATCAACCCACGACGGTTGTTTACTCACGTCGCCGTCCAATTCTTGGCGGCTACTCGGTCCGCACTCGTCCAGGCATTCAGCGGACGATGGTTTGGTAGTCCTACCTGCCGCGTGTGGATTGGAGGGTGAGCTGCGCGCTCGGCACGAACCCTGAATTCATATCGCAAGGGATATCGCGAAGCGGGACCGCGTCGCGCACCAATATGACTACATCGACACGGCCTTACCCTTCGAGCAAGCGCGGCAAGTCTTTCGTGTTGATGGATGGATGCAAACCACCCGCTCGATGCAGGTTTCTCCACGCGACTAAGGGATGACTCAAAAATAACTTCAGCAGATAGGATTCACCACGGAGACACGGAG
>CAZGMU010000173.1:0-9596 GCA_964526975.1 uncultured Planctomycetaceae bacterium | reverse complement strand
TAACATCGACCATATCGGCGAAAATCCGCCGCCCCAGAAGCGACCACACGCCCCACACGCCAAACGCCGCCGCCCGCTTGGTGCATTCCAGATTCACAATCCCATTGTCGTATTCGGCCAGTTCCGGAGCAGTCGGATCGAACAGATACGGCGCTTCCTGATGGAACGTTGCAAAACGATGTTCCGGATTGCGATAGAAGAGCATCGCGCACAGCGCCGGCATGAACATCATCTTGTGAGCATCGCACACCACGCTGTCGGCCAACTCGATCCCGTCAAGCAAGTGCCGATGACGCGAGCTAAACGACAACGCGCCCCCGTGTGCCGCGTCGACATGCAGCCACACCTCGTGCCGCCGGCAGATTGCCGCGATGTCCACCAAAGGGTCGAACGAACCGATCGGAGTTGCGCAAGAAACAGCCGCGACAGCCACGATCGGCACACCGCGCGATCTCAAGCTGCTCAATAGTTCCTCCAACCGATTCGGTTCCATCCGCCGGCGCTCGTCGAGCGCGGCCGTTGTGATCTGATCAGTGCCCAAACCAAGAATGCCCGCCGAGCGGCTGATGGAGTAATGCGCATCGGCATGAGCGACCAGCACCGGCGCTGGACGCTGGCCCATGAGCCCCGTCGTCCACGAATCGCTCAGCACAATATTTCGCGCCGTTAGTAGGCCCGTGAGATTCGCAAGCGTTCCGCCGGAAGTAATCAGTCCGGAAAACTTCCGCGGCTGAAAACCGAGTTGCTCACCGACAGCCTCGACCACGGCCCGTTCCACAGCCGTTGCCCACGGCCCCATTTCGTAGATCGCCATCACCTGGTTGGTGACGCTTCCCAAAAAATCGAACACCGCGGCCAGCGGCACCGGCGCGGGTACCTGATGACCGACGTAACGCGGACTATGCAGATTTTGACCACGGGCCAATGTCGCTTGGGCGATCTCGGCCGCGCGCGCCGCAATCTCCTTGCTCGCATGCCCAGCCAACGATGCACTCTCGCCTACCGCCAGGAATTGGCGAGCTTCCCGAATTAGCGCATCCGGCTGCTTCCAATTGAGAACCTTCGTGTCGCGCGATTCCACACGTCCCAAGTGCTCCGCCATAACGCTCAACAATCGCGAGCCAGCCGCCTCGAGCGCCACGGGATCGTACGCCGCAACGACACGCTGACGAGACGCGGCAAGATCTTGAGAAGTGGTTGCAGACATGCGAAAAGGCCACGTAATGAAAAACTAGTGGTCTGTCAGGTTTGATTGGATGGTAGCTGGATTCGCAAGAATTCGGATTGTCCGTGCCGGCCGGACCCTTGCGAGCCCAGCTACCCCCATCAATTTACCCCTGGCAGACCACTAGTTGCCACGCGACCCTGGGTTGTGCCTTCGAGTGTGCGCCTGCAAAGCCGAGCCATATCATGGCTCCAACCTATTCCGATGCAAACTAGGCGAGGCGGCTCCCCCCAGGATCTCGGGCAAGGAGGGTGCCGGCTTGGTTGCTTTTACTGCGCGATACAAGCCTTTTCTCGACAACAGGTTACGTCAGAATAGCTTGTCCTAACCGCTATAATCGGCAAAAAGGACGTATCAGCTAAGCTATCCCAGGTTTTCCTTTCTTTTCTGGTCCATTTTATTGAGCTATTGCGGGCCTTGGTTACAATAAGGCTGTAGGTCGAGATCCGGACGGCTTCCGATATCGGTTCTCGATAGATTAAGTTTTTAAGCACCCCGGGACGGGACGCTAGTGAGACGACCGCGCGTAAACTGCCTTTCGACTTTGCATTTCGTATGAGTCAGACAAGGAACGTGTCAACCTAGGCAGTTTATTGGCGAATGATTCGGCGATGAGGCTCGTCGATAACTTCAGAGAAGAAATGGCTTATTCAACCGTTGCCCCTTCCATTGAGTCGCTACTCCAGCTGGCTCCAGAGGATCCAGAAAGCTGGGTCTTGGGCTCCAATCCCAAAGTCAATCGCATTGCGCGCCATGTGGAACGCGCCGCCGATGTCGAATGCACCGTCTTGGTAAGTGGTGAGACGGGTACCGGTAAGGAGCTGTGGGCTCGTCTGCTCCATCGACTTGGCCCACGCCGCGATAAACCGTTTATCCCCGTTAATTGCGCCGCTCTTACATCCACGCTGGCCGAGAGCCAATTATTCGGCCATGAGAAGGGCGCGTTTACCGGCGCTGCCGGGCGCAGCCTCGGTGTGTTCCGCGCGGCCGAAGGCGGCATCGTATTTCTCGACGAAGTCGGTGAAATGCCGCTCGAGTTGCAGCCTAAGCTGCTCCGCGTCTTGCAGCAGTACGAAGTCACTCCCGTCGGTGCTTCGATGCCTTCGCGCGTCAATGTGCAAGTTGTGGCCGCCACAAATCGCGATTTGGAGCTGGAAGTCGCCGAAGGTCGCTTCCGCGAAGACTTGTACTATCGCTTGAACATGGTTGAGTTCAACGTCCCCGCGCTGCGGCATCGAGTCGACGATATCCCGCAGTTCGTTGAATACTTCTCGCGCAAGTTCGCCGCTCGGTATCAGCGTCCGCTGTGGCGTCCGACTAGCGAAACCATGCGGGAGTTCTGCGAATATCGTTGGCCAGGCAATGTCCGCCAGTTGGCGAACATCATCGAACAAGCTTACGTTCTCGACTGCGAACCTCGGTTGCCCGAACGGCCCAATACAAGCGAACGCCCTGTCGAAACATCGCTGCCGTTCATGGACCTGGGCCAGTTGCGCCGGGCGGCGGTGCGGCAAGCGCTTCGTGCCACCCGCGGCCACAAGAGCCGGGCCGCTCGCCTGCTGGGCGTGCATCCTAATACGATGACCCGATTGCTCGCACAGCTACGTAGCGAAGAAGAAGGCGGCGATCCAACGCTCGACAGCGTCCTCTAGCAACGTACCGACTGCATCGCACTCACAAAAATAGCCAACAGCCGGAGGGCCACGCCCTCCGGCTTTTTTCAAGCCTTCTCAACTCACTTTGCTTCCGTCCGCATCTCCGGCTTGAACACGCTATCCGGCAGTTCGGCGTTGAAATCGACAAAGTACCACAGCGTGTATCCATCATTCGGCTTCGGTCCGTAGCTGCGCCGCACACGCGTCGGATACCACACGCCGGACGGCGTTTGCGCCACTGTCTCCGCTTCGTAAGAAGATGTCTTCGCGACGTCCTTTTCCTTCGACCCTGAATCGGTCAATTCCAATCGCCGCTGTACGTATCCGTGTTGCGGATCGTACCAGTAGCGCGACAGATGGTACGCATTCGGATTTTCGCGCAAGAGACGGCTCTCGGCCAGAATACAGTCTATCGGACCTTCCGTCGGCTTCTCGATTAGTGAAACAACGTGTGCTGCCGACGACTCCGGCGGAAATCCGTAGGCCATCACGTCAGGCATCGTTTCGGTAGACACCACGCCGACAAATGACCTAAACTCATCCGCGTCGTTCACGCTCCTGAACCGCTTCCAATTCGACTCTACGAAGCGGTCATCTGACTTCACCATTTGCTCTTTCGCTTCGGCAATCCACACCGTTTTACCATCACACACTCGCTGGGGAATCACGATCACTCGCTCGTGCCGTAACTGCTCTTTCCACCAGGCCAGCATGTCGGTGCCGTCCGCGGGCTTCTCTGGCCGCCGATCGCGCAGAACTGACGCCGTTTCGGTGCGAAACTTCGCGCCCTTTCGCCACACAAGGTCCAAGCGCACCGCCTGCCAGGGCTCCGGGTTGTGCGCCATTGTGTGCGCCACGATCGCGAAATAAGAGCCAAACTTCCGCTGGCTGTCACGCACTGCCGCAATGATAGTCGCTAGCGTTTTCGACGGCAGTCGATCGACAACCCGCGCCGTACGCGGCACACCCAAATCATAGATATCAACCGGTCCCGCATTCTCGGCCGGGTAATCGAAAACGAAATCAAAACCAGGATGCTGACCCGCTACGGGACCGCTTTTCATCGATACCGGAAGGTTCGTTTGCGGATCGACGCGGACAATGCAGCGGGTGGTTTTATCCAAACCGGCCGGTCGCAATTCAAACTCGAATTCGGTCCAAGATTTACCATTTTCGACAACGGTTCGCCGCTCACGCTTCACCACCTCGGCATCTGGCCAGGCAACGTTCGCCGCCTCTCCTTGCATAAAGCTGTACAATAACAACTCGAATTGCCGAGCGCCCGCTGCAATGGCGGGCTGCAACGGTATTCGGTACAGCACACGCTGATCGATGGATCCTTCCTCAACCGCCGCAGCAAATTCGGCCAACGAATGTCGCCAGGTCGCGCCACTTCAGATAGGCTTCGAGAAACACTTCTTGCGCGACATCCTCCGCGTCGGTCGCGTTCCCCAGAATCCGCCACGCGGCGCCGAACACCATGCCCGCATGCTGGCGAACAATTTCTTCCCAGCCATCTGACACCGGACTCTCCCCTTGTTAGGGTAACTGAGCAATCGGACGGCCGTCGTCCAGATATAAATCGAAGCCAAGCGTCCCGGCATTACCATGAAAATCTCAGGCTTGCGCTTTCCATAGCCGAATTCTTGCGGATACGACTCCGGGAAATGCTAGCGCCCTTGCCAGAAAAAACTGTTAGGCGTTCTTTTGGGCCATTTCGCGCGCCTTTAGCCGCAGTTCTTCGCTCGTCCAACCATGGCGTTCCGCTTCCAACAGCAGGCGCTTTTGCAAATCCAACGGCAGCCGTGCGACCGACGCATGGGCCGACCAGGAAAGACTTGGAACCCGATTTTCAATCGGCACCCGTCGCGCAACCGAGGCATACCGATTTAGCATCTCGGCCGAGACGGCCCCTTCGCACATTTGCGAAAACGTCTCGCCAAATCGATCCTCGCCCGCATTCAGCATATCGCCAATCCACCACGGCCCAGCACGCTGGCACCACAAGGCAAACTGCAACGGACCCTTCCACTCAGGCAGCTCCGGCTTGCCAGAAAACCGTATCCCCACCGAAGTGAAATGAAATGGACCAAGCGAAATCTTCGGCGGCATGGATGGCATGGGGAGAGTCAAGAGCGGAGAGTCAAGAGTCAAGAGCCAGAAGGACGAACTACCGGTGTGCTGTCTGGCTCTCGACTCTCGACTCTTGACTCTCGACTTTAAACCCTCCGTTGTGACTGTTATTCCAACCGTATACTATTGAAATTATGACTGATCCGGCAACTTCATCGACGCCCTGGGGCCAATATCCGCAAACGCGGTTGCGGCGGCTACGGCGCTACGACTGGTCGCGCCGACTCGTGGCCGAACACCAGCTAAGCGTGAATGACCTGATTTGGCCTTTATTTGTGCATGACGGCACAAATCGCCGCGAGCCAATCCCCTCGATGCCGGGCGTCGAACGTCTCTCGGTCGATCTGCTGGCGGACGCGATCGAGGCCGCAATCCGCCTGGGAATTCCGGCCATTGCGCTATTTCCAGCGACCGATCCCGCGAAAAAATCGGCCGACGCTGCCGAGGCCACCAACCCGCAAAACCTGGTTTGCCAGGCAGTTCGTGCAGTGAAGGCCACCCACGGCAATGCGATCGGCGTCATCTGCGACGTGGCTCTCGATCCTTATACGAGTCACGGCCAGGATGGCCTCGTTCGCAACGACTATGTCGTCAATGACGAAACGATCGAAGTTCTCTGCCGGCAGGCCGTTGTTCAGGCCGAAGCGGGATGCGATGTCATTGCACCGTCGGACATGATGGATGGCCGCGTCGGTTGCATCCGCCGGGCTTTGGATGACGCGGGCTTCGAGCGTGTGAGCATTCTGGCCTATGCAGCCAAGTATGCCTCCGCGTTTTACGGCCCGTTTCGCGATGCGGTGGGTTCCGCTACCAGCCTTGCCGGCGGCGACAAACGCACTTACCAGATGGGGCCAGCCAACACGAACGAAGCCCTCCGTGAAGTCGCGCTCGATATCGCCGAAGGGGCCGACATGGTCATGGTCAAGCCGGGCATGCCCTATCTCGACATCGTCCGTCGTGTCAAAGACACTTTCAACGTGCCAACGCTGACGTATCAAGTAAGCGGCGAATACGCGATGCTTTCCGCGGCGGCTCAAAATGGCTGGCTCGACCGCAATAAGTGCATCTTGGAAAGCCTGCTGGCTTTCAAGCGCGCCGGGGCAGATGCCATCCTCACTTACTTCGCTCTGGAAGCAGCCCGTTTATTACGCGGCTAGATGGCCTACCAAGCTGATTTGAGGAGGCGTAGCTGGATTCGCAAGAGTCCGGCCCATGCGGTCAGGACCGAATTCTTGCGAATTCAGCTACCATCAAATCAGAACTATCACTAGTCGTTAAATTCAAGTGGTTTTTTGGCGTGCTTCGGGCTTCGGTGGTTTTGATGTTTGGCCACGCTAAATCGCAACATTCATGCATTGTTTCGCGTTTCAATTGCTGCGCCTAGCGCTGCGCGCTATTTGTGGTGGGTCGTAAGCCTGGGGTGTGCATTACTGAAAAGTAGGGTGTCACTTTACCCGCGACATTTGCTTTAAGAACTCTTGTTCCAGTTTGCGTAGATCGCCGAAGTGGTCGCGGAATTCGGTGAGTCGTTTTTGGGGGTCGTCTTCGATGAGGGGGCGTTTTTCGGCGAGCGTTTTTATGTAGGCGTTGTAGGCTTTGGGATGGTATTTGATGAGGTAGTAGTTGAGGGCCCAGGCGTCGGCGTAGGAGGCGACGGCGGTGCGGGAGTCGCGGAAGCGTTTGCTGTCGCGGAGCATGGCTTCGAGTGTGTTGTCGTTCCAGTTGCTGAGGTTGGTGCGGAACTTTTCCAAGCGTGGGTAGTTCACTTTGCCGATGCCTTGCCACTTGCCTTGGCTGGTGAGGTCGGGGGCCTCGAAGTAGACGGCCATGCCTTCGCAGAGCCAGAGGGGGATATCGGCGAAGCGTTGTTGCAGGCCGCAGTTGAAGGCGATCTGGTGAGTCGCTTCGTGAACGATCGTGGCGACGAGCGGCGTAGCGGCGGGTTGCGAGAGCATTTGGTTGACCTCGCGCATCGAGCCGCGGCGGTTGGCATTCGCCTGGTTGGCAAAGGCTTCGCTGCCGGTGAGATCGAACATGTTGATGCGATTCGATCGCAGACTATAGAAGCCGATGATATTGCCGGTGCCGCCGGGCAGGTCTTCGCGGCTGGCTTTGTCGTATGATTGGCGATCGGCGAAGACGACGACGCCGAGCGGAAACTCGGGCTCGTGGACGTCAAACCCTTGGCCACGCCAGTAGTTGGTGAATGCCTTGTAGAGCCGCTCCAGTAGCGAGCCGGTCCACTGGGCATACGCGCGCGACGTGTCGTAGCAAATGACGTAGTGGGGCGTTGTGTAGCTGCGAAAGCCGGCGGGCAGCTCGGCGAGCATTTGCTCGGAGAGTTCGGTGGGCGTGAGGGGGGCGAACGGCGTGCCGAGTCGCTGGCGACCTTGCAGCTCACCGGGTTCGATGATCCAGAGCGCGCCGTCGACGCCTTGGAACAGGAGGCCGCCGTCGGCCGCTTCGATGACGGTGCGGCCGCGGATCGTTTGCTTCTGGCCTTTGAGGAGAAACGTGGCCGACTCGGCGATGCTTTCCTTGATCTTGGCGTCTTTCTTCGCCGCAGCTTTGGTCGAGTGCGAGGTGGCGACCTTGGCGGTGGAGGGCTTCTCGGGCGCGGCCGCGGACGTCGTACGCGCGACGGCGAGTGCGAGGAGAAAGCAGATCGTGAGTCGGAGCTGAGGGGGCATCTAGTCTATTTTAGCTGGCGGTAGGATTTAGAGCAGATTACTTTTTCGCGAAGTAGGGACGTGTAAGGGGTGATTCGGTCTGGCGACCGACGCTAAGGGTTTTGTGCTGTTGGGTGAAGTCGATTTTTAATTCCAAAATTCGCTGATCCTGACGGGGGAATTTGGGGGAAATGCCGAGGAATATTCACAAATGGGGCTAATCGCAGAGGGAATTTTGGGATTACTTTGCTTGTAAGTAGGTAGTTTGGTCGGGTAAGGGACAGCTCACAAACAACTTTGGCAGGTAGGATTTACCACAGAGGCACGGAGGGCACAGAGAAGACAAAGAGAAGGAACACTAATCTGCGCTGATCTTTACTAATCAAGCGGCTTTCGGTTCCGTCATCTGAATCGCATTAGCGCAGATTAGTGAAGATTAGCGGTCCCTGGCCTCCTGTTTTTCTTCTCCGTGTGCGCTGTGTCTCTGTGGCTATTCTGAAATGGGGAGGTGTTCTTGAGCGGTTCCTCGGTAATTGGGTTGTTTCGTAGTTATTGGTGGAGATTCGGTCTGGCGACCGACGCTAAACGGCGGCAGCCTGATATATACATGTGTATACATTACACCGCGTGAGTGTAGCAGAAGGAGTGGCCATTTATAAGGGGGCACTTTGTAGAATTGTGTGTTGAATGCTACTGGGAGAGGGGGAAGACCAGGTCGTTCCTGTGCCATGAATTCGGAGTAGTGCTGTTGAAGGTGTAGTAGGTCTCGATTTTTTCTGGAATCCGTGGCGTGCCATCGGGCGGCGGATCGCCGTCTTCTCCTGATAACCTGTCCGAGACTTGATCCAACTTCACATTGCCGGGGCCGACGCTCCAGAGGAGCGGTGTATTTGGCTCGACGTTTTGTTGGCCCTCGTAGCTTGCCCAGTATCTCAGCGGGAGGTTGAGGCCGGCCGGTAGGTACTGGAACGGTTGACGTGAAAAAGGGTCGAGCGGCATCTTAGCGAGGTAGGTTGGCACCAGCTCGGAGAGCTGCTCGGGGAATTTTTTGTGGTCGACGCGATAGAGAGCCAGCGCCAGTTGCAGGAGTGTCGCGCGGCGGGAGGCTTCGTTGTTGGCGACGGCACGGCTCAACTCGTCGATCGGTACTCGCGCCGCGTATTCGAGCGAGACTAGGTAGCTAGTGAACGCTTCGGGTTCTTGGATTTGCCACAATGCCGGCAGGCTCGGTCCACCGGGCACTAACCAGCGATTGAGTTGGTAAAGACGGCTATCGCCTGGGGTGGAGTGAGCGAGTCGTTTCACCAGGTCATTCATTTCGAATATATTCCGGCGCGTGATTCGATCGAGCGCGAGGACGGCCCGTTCGCGTTCCCACCAGAGTTGGTTGGCGAGGTAGGCGAGGTGGACGTGGACGGGGATCGGCGTCACGCTGAGGATGTAAGGAAGTTCGGTTCCTTCGATGACCTTCAGGATGTTTGCATAATCGGCGACGAGCGCATCGGCGGGCGACACGAGTATTCGAAACTCGGCTTGCAGCGCATTCAGGACCTCGTTCAGTTCTTCTTTGGTGCGATCTTTTTCGAGCGCCCAGCGGTCGAGCCGGCGGAGGATGTTTTGTTCGGCCCGGAGTTTTTCGATTACCACAAGGCTGGGCTGGCCGCTGCGCAGATGCCTTCCTATTCGTAGTGCAGCGAGGAAGCGTCGCGCGGGTTGGTCGGGAGTCATCATGGGCTCGCCGGCGACAACACCAATCAGATTGTTGATCTGGTTGTAGGTAACCGAGAAGTGGTCAACCGACGTATCTCGGGTCATGCGCGTGCCGGCGGGAACTGGCGCAAACCAACCCAGGTCAAAATGAAACCGGCAGGTTGGGCGCTCGCTGATTTTCAGCGCTTCTTTAACGGCGATGGC
>CAZGMU010000172.1:6349-9851 GCA_964526975.1 uncultured Planctomycetaceae bacterium | reverse complement strand
GGCGACGCCGACCGGGCAGGTGTTGAGGTGGCACTTGCGCATCATGATGCAGCCGAGCGTGATGAGCGGCGCGGTGGCAAAGCCGAACTCCTCGGCGCCAAGGATCGCGGCGATTGCGACATCGCGGCCCGTTTTGAGGCCGCCGTCAGTTTGTAGCACCACGCGGCTACGCAAGTCGTTGAGGACCAGCGTCTGGTGTGTCTCGGCGATGCCGAGTTCCCAGGGCAGGCCGGCATGTTTGATGCTGGTGAGCGGCGACGCCCCGGTGCCGCCGGTATCGCCAGAGATCAAGATATGGTCGGCGTAACCCTTGGCCACGCCGGCCGCGATCGTGCCGACGCCCACTTCCGAGACCAGCTTCACGCTCACACGGGCCGAAGGGTTGCTGTTCTTCAGATCGTGGATCAACTGCTTGAGGTCCTCGATCGAATAGATGTCGTGGTGCGGCGGCGGGCTGATGAGGCCGACGCCGGGCGTCGAGTAGCGAATGCGAGCGATGTTGGCGTCGACCTTGCGGCCGGGTAGTTCGCCACCTTCACCAGGCTTAGCGCCCTGGGAAATCTTGATTTGCAGTTCGTCGGCGTTGGCGAGGTACCAGATCGTGACGCCAAATCGACCAGAGGCGACTTGCTTGATGGCCGAGCGCTTGGAGTCGCCGTTGGGCAGCGGCTTGAAGCGTTCGGGGTCTTCGCCTCCTTCGCCTGTGTTACTCTTGCCGCCGAGGCGATTCATCGCGATGGCGAGCGACTCGTGGGCCTCGGCCGAGATCGAGCCGAAGCTCATCGCGCCGGTGCAGAATCGCTTCACGATTTCCTTGGCGGGCATCACTTCGTCGATGGGAATCGGGCCGCCGTTGCCCTCCGGCTTGAAAGCGAGGAGACCACGGAGCGAGCAGCGAGTTCGTGCATCGCTGTTGGCGTGATCGGCAAAGCGGCGATAGGCATCCGCGCTGTTGTTGCGAGCGGCGACTTGCAGGTCGGAGATCGCCGCGGGGTCCCACATGTGGCGTTCGCCATCGGCGCGCCAATGGAATTCTCCTGGGTTGGGGAGCACCGGAAGGCGGTCGCCTGGCTGCTCGGGGTAGCCCAGCGCGTGGCGGCGCAAAGTTTCTTCGGCTAGCACGTTGAAGTCGACGCCTTGGATGCGACTGGCGGTGCCGGCGAAGCAGCGGTCGATTACGTCGCTCTTCAGGCCGAGCGCCTCGAATATCTGAGCACCCTTGTAGCTTTGCAGCGTCGAGATGCCCATCTTGGCCATGACTTTGAGCATGCCCTTCGCTACGCCTTTGCGATAAGCGGCGACCAGATCCTGGTCTTCTTTCGTAACGGGATTGTAGATTTCTCCCTCAACGACGGCTTCAATCGCAGGGTGTTCTTTGCCCTCGCCGGCCTGATCGGATTTATCGGAACCTTCGGGTCGCTGCAGCAGACCTTCGCGGCGCGAGTGCCACAGCGATTCGAACGCCAGGTACGGGTTGATCGCATCCGCGCCATAACCGACAAGCAGGCAGTGATGATGCACTTCGCGAGCTTCGCCAGACTCGACGATGATGCCGATGCGAGCCCGCTTCGCCTTGCGCACCAGGTGATGATGAACCGCGCCGGTGGCGAGCAGCGAACTGACCGGGACGCGATCGCGGCTGATCGCCCGATCGGAAAGGATGACGAGCGAAAGGCCTTCATCGATCGCAGCTTCGGCCTCGGCACAGATGCGATCGAGCGCGGCGACGAGGCCCTGCCGGCCTTCGCTGCGAGCGAACGTGATATCGATCACCTCGGAACGCCAACCGCGATGATTCAGGTGCTTGAGAGCCGCGAGTTGTTCGTTCGACAGGATGGGGTGCGGAATCCGCAGCCGATGGGCGTGTTCTTCCGTCGTTTCCAGCAGATTCTTCTCGGGGCCGATGTAGCACTCGAGCGACATGATCACTTCTTCGCGGATCGAATCGATCGACGGATTCGTGACCTGGGCGAACAACTGCTTGAAGTAGTCGTACAACATCCGCGGCTTGTCGGAGAGGCAAGCCAGGGCCGAGTCGTTGCCCATCGAGCCGACCGGATCGCGCAGTTCGCGCACGAGCGGCAGCAGCATGAACTGCATGGTTTCGATGGTGTAGCCAAACGCCTGCATCCGCTCGATCAGCGTTTTGGGATCGAAGCCGTGCGGTTCTTTGTCGGTTTGTAGTTCGTTGAGATCGATACGCTGGCGCTCCAGCCATTCGCCATACGGGCGGCGGCTGGCAAAGTCGCGCTTCAGCTCATCGTCTGGAATCAGGCGCCCTTGCTCGAAGTCGACGAGGAACATGCGGCCCGGCTGGAGGCGACCCTTGGCTTTGATGTTCTGCGGCTGGATGTGCAGCACACCCACTTCGCTGGCCATGATCACGCGATCGTCGTGCGTAATGTAATAGCGCGACGGCCGCAGGCCGTTGCGGTCGAGCACGGCGCCGATGTACTTGCCATCGGTGAAGACGATCGAGGCCGGGCCGTCCCACGGCTCCATCATGCAAGAGTGGTATTCGTAGAAAGCCTGCTTTTCCTCCGACATCATTTCATGGTTTTGCCATGCCTCGGGAACCATCATCATGACCGATTCTTGCAGCGTGCGGCCGCTCATGAGGAGGAACTCGAGCACGTTGTCGAACGTGCCCGAGTCGCTGCAATCGGGCTCGGCGACCGGAAACAACTTGGCAATGTCTTTGCCGAGCAGCTTGCTCTCGGCCATGCCCTGGCGGGCTTGCATCCAATTCATATTACCGCGGAGCGTATTGATTTCGCCGTTGTGGCTCATGAACCTTAGCGGTTGAGCGCGATCCCAAGACGGGAACGTATTGGTCGAAAACCGCGAGTGAACCATCGCCAGATGGCTGGTGTAATCGGGCGCGGCGAGGTCGGGGTAATATTTGAAGAGCTGCTCGGTCGTGAGCATCCCCTTGTAGATGATCACCTTCGACGACAGCGAGCAGACGTAGAACATCTTGGCCTGCTTCATCGACTGGTCGCCGCGGATCTTGTGGCTGGCTTGCTTACGGATGAAGTAAAGTTGCCGCTCGAAAGCGTCGCCAGACAAGCCGCTCGCGGCGGCGATGACGAGCTGCTCGATATGGGGCTCACCCGCGCGCGCGCTGGGGCCGATATCGGCTTTGTCGGTTTGCGTGGGGACTTGCCGCCAACCGACCAGGGTTTGCCCCTGAGCGGTGATGAATTCCTCGACGATTTCCTTGCAGTGAGCGCGCTCGGCTGCGTCCTTAGGCAGAAAGACAATCCCCGCCGCAAACTGGCCTGGCTTCGGCAGATCCTTGCCCAGCTCCTTTTTCACGACGCGTTGTAGAAACTCCAGCGGCAGAGCCGTGAGAATGCCCGCGCCGTCGCCGGTGTTTGGTTCGCAGCCGCAAGCGCCGCGGTGATCCATATTGCGCAGCACTTCTTCCGCATCGATGAGGATTTGGTGGCTACGCTTGCCTTTGATATGCGCAACGAAACCGACACCGCACGAATCGTGT
>CAZGMU010000172.1:0-6339 GCA_964526975.1 uncultured Planctomycetaceae bacterium | reverse complement strand
GGTCGTACAGCCCCTGTTTCGGCGGCAGGCCGAACTGAGGAACCTGCTCCATCCTGTTTTGTAATGAATTGTCCATGGCAGCAAAAAGGCAAATGGTGATTGGTTAGGATGCGGCGTGAGAGGTCGCGAACTCTTCTTCGGCCACGTGGCTGCCCGGCTCGGCGCCTACCAGGGCCGGCACGGCTGGCTCGGCAATGGGCGCCGCTTGCGACTGCAGCAACTCGATGAATTGTTGTGCTGTTTCGCTGAGCTTTCGATCTCGGCGATAAATAATGCCCAGTGGGCGCACGAGATTGACTTCTTCGATGGGGATTTGCACCAGCGTGCCCGCACTGATTTCCCGAGCCGCCGTTGGCTCGGGCAGCAAACTGACCCCCGAGCCGATCTCGATAGCCCGCTTGATCGTTTCGATATTGTCGAAGGCTAGCGCCACGCGGACCGATACCTTGTGGGCGGCAAGCGCCGCATCGATCTCTTCGCGAATCTTGAGGCCTTCCTGAAAAGCCACGAATGGTTCGTTGCGTAACAGGCTCAGGCTAATGCTGCGCCGCTTGGCGAGCGGGTGCTGCGGGTAGCAGACGAGCACGAGCGGCTCGGATCGCCAGGGAATCGTGGCCATGCTGGCCGATTCTTCGGGGTAACTCACCAGGCCCAGATCGGCCTGACCTTGATCGACTACTTCGTACACTCGATGAGGATGCAAATATTCAAAGCGAACATCGGCCCGCGGATGGGCGCCCAGGAACTGCCGTAGGAGGCCACTCATGTGAGCGAGGCCCACTGAGTAGATCGACGCCACGGTCAGCCGGGCGGCAGTCGCCTCGTGCAGCGATCGAACCTCGCGCTCCAAATCGTCGTACCGTTGAACAATGACTCGCGCGCCTTCGTGAAATCGCTTCCCCTCGGGCGTGACTAGAAACGGTCGCTTCGAGCGGTCAATAAGTTGCACTCCAAGATGCTCTTCCAGATGGTGGACAATCTGGCTGGCATTGGACTGAGAAACGCCATTGGTCTTGGCAGCCCGCGAAAAGCTGGCAAGATCAACGATGTCGCAGAATGTCTTGAGGAAACGCAGGTGCATATCTATCCAAAAAACAGACGATAAACCGAGTCGGCCGGCCGCCGATGGCCAGTGACAACCCAGATTTAGGAGAGGCGGACGACACGCGTCGATACGCACCTTGCTGCGACCATTTCAGGTCCTGGCAGCCGTGCGTTTTATCGGCCTTCAACCGAAGATTCCGCCGCGCAAATTAGTTATTTGAATACCAAGTCGAATCAAGATTAAAAACAAGAATAGTAGGTTAGCTAGCTCCGGCCATGCTGTCAAGCTGAGCGGAGCCGGTGGTCCGCGAGGTTCTTCCCTGTAAAATCGCTGGATTTGGCTGCTTTTTTGCCCCTAATCAGGCTAAGGACCTATTGAAGCTCATGGGGGAAGCGAGAAATGCTACAATCCATAGACAACCTTTTTAGTTTCGCCGGATGACTTTGATGGACGCTCTTCTGGACTTCTTTTTGCACTTAGACACTCATTTGGCGACCTTAGTTAGCCAATATGGGGCTTGGGTTTACGCGATTCTGTTTCTCATAGTGTTTGCGGAAACGGGCCTGATCGTGACCCCGTTTTTGCCTGGGGATTCGTTGCTGTTCACGGCAGGCGCATTTGCCGCCTCGAGTCAGAGTACCCTCAGCGTTTGGGTGCTGTTTTTGGTGCTGGTAACGGCCGCCATCCTGGGAGACGCCGTGAACTACGCTGTCGGCCATTTCGTCGGCCCCCGTGTATTTCGAGCGGAGGATCGAGCGAGCTTCTGGCACCGCTTGCTCAATCGCAAGCACCTAATGAAAGCTCATGCCTTTTTCGAGCGGCACGGCGGCAAAGCAATTATTCTGGGCCGGTTTGTGCCCATCATTCGCACATTTGTGCCATTTGTCGCGGGCTGCGGGGCGATGTCTTACCCCCAGTTCGCTTTCTACAACGTCCTGGGGGGATTCCTCTGGGTCAGCTTATGCGTTTTTTCCGGCTATGTCTTCGGTAGTCAGCCCTTTGTCAAAAACAATTTCGAAGTCGTAGTGATCGCTATCGTCTTCATTTCGCTGCTACCGATTCTTTGGGGCTACATCCTGTCGCGGTTGGAACGACGCGCTGCCGGCGCGAAGTGATTTGCGCGGCGAACGTGGCACGGACTTCAGACCGTGGCTTTTAGAGCCATTTTCCAATTTATGTAGCCACAGAGAGCACAGAGTTCACGGAGAATCTATAGAGAACGGGAATTAACTGAGGGGCGTCCGAGAATTCAAACCTATGAGGTGGCACGCCCTACATTTGAGTCCTGGACAGCCTCAAATATCTCAAAATGGAGCCGCAGCGCAAAAACAGGGGCCGCGCTTTCGCGCGGCCCCCAGTAGCGATCCATCTTGTTCCGAAACGCTTACGAAACCTTCACGTCGATCTTCTTCGGCTGCGCTTCGGGCAACTTCGAGATCGTCACGTGCAGCACGCCGTTCGTCAGCTCGGCACTGATCGTGTTCGGGTCCACGGTATCGGGCAACGAGAAGCTGCGCGACACCTTGCCGTAACCACGCTCATTGTGCCAATTCGTCCGCTCACCCTCGGGCGCTTTGCGCTCCAGCGTGATTTGCAGCGTGCCCTTGTCGAACGTGATTTCCACGTCCTCCTTGGTCACGCCAGCGGCGTCTACCTCGACATGAAACATATTGTCGGCTTCCCAGATCGAAACCGGCGTATGCCATGTCGCGCCGCCTTCCGAGCGGAAGAACTGGTTGAGCAACGTGTCGAACTCCGGCAACCCAGCGGCCATCCGACGACCAAGGCGATTGCGATGCAATGCATGACTCATGATAAGTCCTCCTTTTCCTTTAACTCTGCTCTGGCGCTGTACCGCGCCGTGTACGATTTCGAGATCGAGCATCGATTCCGCTCGCGGATCGTTGACCGATGCCAAGCCAGCGGCGATCGACGCCGCGTTGGCTCTGGCATCAGCCATAAATGCACGACGCGTGCCAACACTCGGCCAGAGGCAACGCACGGCGGCAAAAAATCGCAACTGATTTTCAATTCAGCAGTTGCGCTCAATCGACCCAAGGTCCGGTTATGCCGGTGCCAAATTGGCGGGCGCAAGAATGGCAAACATGCGGCAACACAACCGGCATGGCTGCCAAATCGACATCCAAGAATCTCCCATATAGCCGACCCCTTCGGGGTCGATCCCCCCGCCCCAAATCATCAGCGCAATTAAATTCAACCCAGAAAGGCAACCGGCCGGAACGGCCGGGCTATATATTCAAATGCCAAGCACGCCCTGAGAGCGTGAGCGCCCGCGATTTACTTCGCACCGTTAGGCAGCACCACGTAAGACCCGCCAAACAGCACCGCGGGCTGCTCCTTGCCGGCAATCTCGACCGATAGATCAAGCTTCGCCTGCCCTTTGTCGTCGAGCATTTCCAGAAAATATTGCTTCGCGTCTGGATGGACCGGGTGGCACCGGGCGTAAATCTCCGGCGTGCTGACAGGCTCTTGGTATTTGATCGTGCTCCGGCGAATAACGATGTTCCCGACTCGCTCCAAATCCTTGAGCAATAGAAACACCGTGCTCCAGCCGGCGATCGTGCAGAGCGCGTTCAAGCTACCGGCAAAGGCCGTTTGTTGATGGTTCCGATTCGGGCTCAGCGGAAACCGCACCACCAGCCCGTTCTCATCGGCCTGGCACACGCGAATGCCCATCTGGGCGCTCATCGGAATCTCGCGCTCCAGCGTCGCCTGCAGCTCTCTCAGCAGCGGCGATGAATCAGACATAGGCAGGGTCGTCGAGTCGAGCGTCATAGCGGCAGAAACCAGGACATCCGGAGCAATCCATCGTAGCCCAACAAAAAAAATTCCACTAGCCGAATAACGCCGCCCCGAATCCGCCCCTCGACCCTTGACTCTCCGCTCTTGACTTCTTCCTTACAGCTTCATCAGCATCAGCACCGAGTAATTCAGCAAATGGGGACTTGCCCCTTCCGGTGTGCTGTCGTAGCGATCGCTGACCGACAGCTTCAGGCTAAGCTTCGAAGGCTGCGATAGCTCGACCTCCCACCCCGCGTCGGCGATAGCTCGGAATTCACCGACCTCATCCCATTCTGGATAATACTCGAACTTGCTGTAGACTTTTTGTGTTTTCGCAAACCGATGGGTGTACTCGGCGCCAAACAACGATTCCGGCGTCCACTTGTCGTCGTCACCGCCAAATTCACGCTGGGCGCCGACGCCAACACGCGTCATGAAGTCGAGTTGCGGATTATGCACCCAACGGTAACCGATACCAGAGTTGACATTGGTCTGAATGTCGAACGTCGCGAACTCGTCGTAAAACACCGTGCCCTTCGCGAACAGCGTCCACGGCAACTTCTCATCGATGAGCCAGTCGTTCGTCAGGTCCACCTTGGCGTTGTTTTGCGTCGTCTCCCCATCGCCGGTTGTCAGATTGTAGACGGTATTGAAATCGAGCTTGGAGAACCGTGACTCACGCTTGATGTAACCGCCAGACCGAATGCTGAACGAGTCGTTCGTGCCCGACGTACCGTTAATGCCCAATTCGATGCCCGAGTCCCAGGGCGTCGGACCAAACCAACTATTCGGC
Organism: uncultured Planctomycetaceae bacterium; assembly: GCA_964526975.1. GTDB lineage: Bacteria > Planctomycetota > Planctomycetia > Pirellulales > Lacipirellulaceae > JABDGM01. The sequence goes on along the minus strand of CAZGMU010000172.1, from coordinate 1,699 downwards.
ACGTACCAGGTCACGGGTCCGGATTCGATCAGCGCTTTGGTTTCCGCATCCACCGGCGCGGTAGTCGCGCTCGCGTCCTTCACCTCGGGCGCGGGCAACTCGTCCACGACGCCGCCCGGCGGCGAAACCGCGGCTCCTGCCGGTGGCGTCCATGGCTCGGACGGCGGATCAGCCGCAGGGGTCGCGGCCGGAGCAGAGGGTGTCGTCGGAGGCGCCGCCAGCGTGGGCCCCGTCTCCGATTGCGCAGCCGCCCAGGAAGCTGGTAGCCATAAACCTAACGCCAGGAGGCCGCGAATGGTGTTGTGCATCGCCAATAGTAGATAAGACCCAAGGATGCAGTGCAGAAGAGTGCGCAAATGGGCAAGCGTTTTAGCAATTGGCCGCGCTCCGCTCAAGTCCGCCTCCTTCTAGCCGACTCAATTGCTCGCAGCGCTAGCATCCAACCAATCACCACATGAGCCCGAAAGAGACCACGAGACCACAAAACAATAAAAAACGGCCGGGCTTCCCCTAGGAAAGCCCGACCGTGCGTTTTACATCAATAATCTAGATCTAGCGAAGCCAGATTACTTGCAGCCACAGCCGCCGCAGCTGCTGCCACAGCCACTGTTGCAGCCGCCACAGCTCTTGCCGCTGCTGCAGCCACCGCAATCGCTGCTGCCGCAACCACCGTTGCTGCCGCAAGCTGGAACTTCAACCTGCTTCTCCACCATGTGGCAGACCTTCACGTCGATTTCTTTCGAAACCGTGTGAGGAACGCACACCGTGTAGGTTTCGGTCTTCTTCTCTGCTTGGCACTCGATCTTGCAGACCGTGTACTTGCGAACGCGCTCTTCTGGATGGCATTCGGTGTACTTCACCTCGCGAGTCTTTTCCTCGCTAACCATCTTGCAGACCTTCACGTCGCGGGTGCGCTCTTCCTGGCGGGTCTTGCAAACGTTCACTTTGCAGGTCCGCTCTTCTTGAGCCATCTTGCAAACGTTCACTTTGCAGGTCCGCTCTTCTTGAACCATCTTGCAGACCTTCACGTCGCGGGTGCGCTCTTCCTGGCGGGTCTTGCAAACCTTGTAGGTGTAAGGAACTTCTTCCGTCACGCACTTGTAAGTCGTGCAGGTAACTTCCTTCTCGGTCTCTTCCGGAACCCAAACGCGATGGCAAACGGTCTTCGTGCTGCCGCAACCACCGTTGCCGCCGCAGCTACCACAGCCGCTGTCGCAACCACCGCAGCTCTTGCAGCCGCCACAGCTTCCGCAATCACCGTTGCTGCCGCCGCAACCACCATTACCGCCGCAGGCGACTTCTTCCGTCCGCGTTTCCCAGTGGCCGCCGCAAACCTTGATCTTCTTCACGGTCGTCTCAGGAACGCGCTTGGTCACCTTGCGGGTGCCTTGGGCGTCTTCCGTGTAGGGAACGTTGACCGTGTACTTCTCTTGCTTGGTTTCCCAGGTCGGGACAGACACGGTGTACTTCTTCTCCACCGTCTCCGTGTGAGGGACGTTGACCGTGTATTTCTTCTCCACCGTCTCCGTGTAAGGAACGTTGACCGTGTACTTCTGTTGCTTGGTTTCCCAAACCGGCTTGCTGACCGTGTAGGTTTCCTGGCGGGTCTTGGTTTCTGGAACCATGACCGTGTACTTTGCTTCCTTCTCAATCTTCACTGGCACGCGCTTGTAAACCGTCACTTCGCGGGTGCGCTCTT
>CAZGMU010000171.1:0-9854 GCA_964526975.1 uncultured Planctomycetaceae bacterium | reverse complement strand
TGTTGGGGCAGTTGCCGCTGTTGGGCGTGTGCCTTGGTCACCAGTCGATGGGGCAGGCGTTTGGGGCCAAGATCGTGCGCGCGAAGAACCTGATGCACGGGAAGACCGACATGATTCACCACAATGGTCGTGGGTTGTTCGCTGGCCTTGAGAACCCGTTTCAAGCGACGCGCTATCATAGCCTGGTGATTCAGCCGGATACGCTTTCCAAGGAATTCGAAGTCACGGCGTGGGCCGAGGAGCCGGGCGGCTACCGGGAGATCATGGGAATCGCGCATCGCGAGTTCCCGCTGTTCGGCGTGCAGTTTCACCCGGAGAGTTTTTTGACGCACTCGGGGTGCGATATTTTGCGGTCGTTTCTAGCGGTTTAAGGAAGAATCAGCACGGAGCGTTCATTAGCGGTTACCTAGCTTTCTCCGTGCTCTCTGTGTCTCCGTGGTTAATCCTATGCTCACCATCGAAGAAGCATTGAAGTTAGTCACCGATTGTGCGCGCGAATTGCCGGCTTGCCGGGTGCCGCTGGGCGAAGCGGCTGGGTTGGTGCTGGCTGAGGATGTGACGAGTGAGGTAAATTCTCCGCCGTACGACAAGGCGCTGATGGATGGATACGCCGTGCGCAGCGGCGATCGGGAGACGCGGCGGCGAGTGCTGGAAGAGATCGCCGCTGGGAACGTGCCACGCTTCGCGCTCACGCCGGGGACCGCTACGCGGATCATGACCGGCGCGCCGATTCCCGAGGGGGCCGACGCGGTCGTTCAGGTCGAATGGACGACGATGGTCGATGACTCGACCGTGGAATTGCAGACGCCTGAAGTTCCGGCTGGCAAGAATCTGCTGCCTTTGGGGACATCGTTGCGGATCGGAGATTCGGTGCTGAAAAAAGGCACGGTGCTGCGTCCGATCGAAATTGCCGTGCTGGCGGAGATTGGGCGCGGGATGGTTCTGGCGGTTCCTCGACCGAAGGTGGCGGTGTTGCCGACGGGCAATGAATTGGTTCCGGTGGGAGACCGGCCGGCCGCGGGACAGATTCGCAACAGTAACGGTCCGATGCTGCTGGCCACCGCGGCGCACGCCGGCGCGGAAGCGGTCGAACTCGGCATTGCGCCGGATATTCACAGTGAACTGGGGCGATGGGTTAAGCAGGGGCTGGAGGCTGACATTCTGGTTCTGAGCGGCGGAGTCTCCGCCGGGAAATTTGATCTGGTGCCGCAAGTGCTCGCGGAACTGGGCGTGAAACAGGTGTTTCATAAGATCGCGTTGCGTCCGGGAAAGCCGTTGTGGTTTGGCGTGTGGGAAAGCGAGGAGCGCCGCACGTTGGTTTTCGCGTTGCCTGGCAATCCGGTGAGCAGCCTGGTGTGTTTCGAGTTGTTCGTGCGGCCGGCCATCGAGATTTTGGCGGGGCATGGGTTCGCGGGATGGCGAACGACGGCAGGGAGCATTTCGCATGCGTTTGACCATTCGGGAGGTCGGGCAGCTTGCCTGCCGGCACGGGTGGATCTCGGGCCCGTGAAGGGAAGGCCAGGGGTGGAGATCCTGCCTTGGCATGGTTCGGCCGACATGGCCACGTTGACGCACGCGAACGCCCTGGCCCTGTTGCCCGGAGAGGCCCAGCAGCTTCAGCCGGGCGATGGGGTGAGGGTAATTCCGCTTTAGGCACTTAAATGTGGGGCTTTGCTCGGAAAATCGCGCTAAGCCGCAAGCGGTTGCGCAAAGCCGCAAGCGAATTGGATAATGGTTCTCTGGTAGGGAGGTCTAGCCCATAAAGTCGACGAAATAGTTGCATTTTCCGTTAATCTGGGTGAAGATGGGACTTGCCGGAACATATCTATAGAAGGATTCGATTGGTCGATCGCGTCGCGTTCGGATCCGCATATGCGCAGTGACCAGCACGGCCAGACGATGGGGCATCGTCGCTAGTTTGAGAGCTTTAGGGCTTACTGATAGAGGCACGAATGGGGACGCAGCCGTGCGGATCGCACCTGTTCCACCCGAGAAGCGCACTCCCTGATTCGCAGTTGGGAAGAGGACCGTCCATGTATTTGAATCGAATTGCCAAACTCCTGGGCTCGTTGTTGGGGCTGCGCCGTCAGCCAGCGTATTGCCCGGTTCCACGAAGCAAATCGTTGCGATGTTTACTCCTGGCAGCAGTGGCTCTTTCGGGACGGGGAGTGGAGGCAAGCGTGCTGGTCTCGGGCGATGTGACGCCGTCGGATAACCCGTTCACATTAAATATCAACGAAGGCCTTCCTTCGGCGGGCAACAAGATCGATCCCTTTGCCGACCCCGATCCGCTGATTGCGCCCTCTGTGCAGACGTTGTGGGAGGGCATCTACGACCCGGTAAACGACACGAACATCAATAAGAACATCATTGTCGGAAAAACAGCCACGGGCATTCTTCAGATCAGCCAGGTCGAGCTTCGCGACATGAATCTGGTGATCGGTGATTCCGCCGCGCCGCCGAATGGCGGCACTGGTCCGTTGCAATATGGGATTGGCACAGTTTACATCACGGGCATGGGATCGTTGTTCAACAACGATCCTTATCGATTGCCACCGGGGTTGCCGGCGAATTTTTCGAGTAAGAATCCGCGCTTGAGCGCGGCGCCACAGGATGGGCTGGACGGCCCCGAGGATGGGTTTGATTTGTACGTGGGGCGAACAGGCTTTGGCACGCTGCGAATCGACGCGTTTGGCCGTGCCGAAATCGAAGACTCGGTTCTGGTCGGCGATTCGATAGGATCGATTGGGAACCTCATTATTGATGGTTTTAATTCGTCGCTGATCAACGGCGGCAGTTTTGACTTTGGACCAACCGATTCCGACACGGTTCATATGACGATCATCGGTCGGCAAGGGACCGGGAACCTGACGATCAGTAACGCGGCGACGATGGTGACGCAAGTATTCGCGGCTTCAGGCGGTGCAAATCAGGGGGTGGTTGGCGCGGCGCTTGGCAGTTTGCCTTATACGCTGCAGACCTCCGGCGGCGGCGTGTTGCCCGCAGGTGGAAACGGCACGGCGACAATTACGGGAGCCGGCTCGAGGTGGTCGATCAGCGGCTCGTTGCAAATTGGTGGTTTTGACAATGGCACGGGAGGCGGCGGTATACTGACGACCGGCGGCGATTTGGAGGGGGACGATGTCGAGTACGGCAGCCAGGCTGGCCGCGGTACGCTCCAGGTCAACGAAGGTGGTTGGGTTCAAATCCAGAACGCGATTGGCGCTTCCACGGGCGGTGGTCAAGAAACGGCGCTGGTGATGGCAATCGGGCGCTTCGGCACCGTCAGCCTGAATGGTGGAACGATTCAAATCGGCGGACCTGAAGGTGGGCAGCAGGACGATCCCACGCCCGACTCGGTTGCCGTCGTCAACGACGGAATCATCACCGGCACGGGGCGCATCAATACGGGCGTATTTCGCAACCGCTATTTTGGAAAAGTGCGTGTTGAACTTGGGCAATCGCTCGTGATCGATTCTTCGTCTGAATTTAATACATCGGGTGGTCAAACGCCTGCCGAGCCCCTGGTCAACTACGGCACGATTGAGGTGATAGGAAATTCGCAGCAGCAAGCCCAGCTCGAGTTCGTGCGTTCGCCACAAGAATCGGATACTTCGACGGCGGTTCGTCCGTTTGTAAACTTGCCACTCACCGATCCGGTGGCAACCTCGCCGGCATTTACCGGTGGTTTGATCTCGGGGCAGTATTCCACAATGCGGTTTGGTTCGGGGCTTGAGAACCGCAGTTTGGTGGCATTCACCGCCGGCACGAACAATGTCAGCGGCCGAGTCGTCAACCTGCTCCCCGAGCCGCCTAGTGGCGGCAGTGGCACGGATCCGCTTCCTGTGACCCAAATGCTGGTCTCGGGAGCTGGCACGACTGCCATCTTTTCAGACGATCTCGCGTTCGGCTCGGGCGCGCTCTTGAACCTGACTGATGGCGGCAAAGTGGTCGTGCTAAATGAGCACAGTTTCACGCTGGCGGGTGATTTGAGCATGACGCTCAGCTATACGCATCCTAGCCTGATTACCGTCAGTGGCGATGTAGGCATTGGGCAGGGCACGACGGAGCTGTCGCTCGATTTGGCCAGCGATGCGCTCAACGCGCTGTCTCACGGCGATGCATTTCAATTGATTTCGTTTGGCGGCGAGATCGGCGGAGTGGACGTATCCGATCCGCTCAGCCCGATTCCCGATTTGGCGGTTTCGCCGTTGTTTTCGGCGGTTCACGTATCGCCCAATATTTTCAATCTGTATGGTCTGGTGACGCAGATTCAATTTGCGCACGAGGGGGTCTATGCCGTGTTCCTGGATCCGACCCAAGTGGGTCCCGCGCCAGGCGGAGCAGTCGGCCCCGACTTCAATGGCGACGGCGTGATTGATCTGGACGACTTCGCGATCTGGCAAGCACACGTTGGAATAACCTCTGGCGCTTCGGTGCTTGATGGCGATGCCGACGGCGACGGCGACGTGGATGGGGCGGACTTTCTGTTCTGGCAGCGCAACGTCGGCCAGCCGATGCCCTGGACTGGTTCCGGCTCCGGTTTGGGAGGCGGCTCGGAAATGGCGAGCGTGCCCGAACCGACTAGCCTCGTCATGCTGGCATGCTGTGGCTCGCTGGCGCTGGGATTGGTTCGGCGGCGCTTGCGATAGAGCTAATCGCGCTAAGCCGCAAGCGGTTGGATAGCGGCTGCTGCCAATGGCCTATCTTGGAGCATGTGGGCAAAGCGCTTGCGATAGCGGTGCTGTCTGCTTGATAACGTTGGATTTGTGCGGTTAACCGCAAGTTGCGTGATCGACTTTGACGATTAGGTGGCTTGTGCGGGCTTGTGTGCGTGGGCGTGCGCGCAGCAAGTGAGCCGGCACAGCGCCTGATCCATCGTCAACCAGCACGCGGCAAGGATGCCCCCATGCGCCTTCCCATTTCGTCGGTCATCGCCTCACTGTTCGTAGCGCTCACCACGCCGAATTCGCCGTCCATGGCTCAACAAGATGTGGGCGGATCGTCGATTCGGCTCGCTTCTGCTACTGAGAGTGTGCGTTACGACTCGAACGAACAATCCTACGATCCGCCGCCGGCTCAACCGGTCAGGCAATCGGCGATGCAATCGGGTCCGTCGCTGGCGCCGCCTGTCGTCCATGCACCGGCTCAACCGCCGGCGATGAACGGGACGAAAATGCCGGCCGGTTTCTATGCCAGCGAGGAAGCTCGGGCAACGCTCCAGCAATTGCCAGGCCCCGCGCCGGTGCGGTCGGCACCGCGCTTACAAGCGACTCGTCGCGGTGGCAAACCGTTCCAGGGAATACAATCCCAGTCGACGATCAGTCCTTATCTCTACATGAACGCGGCGGGCAGCTCGTCCACGGCGATTGCCAACTATCTGGCGTTCGTTCGCCCCGAGCTGGAAAAAGAAGAGGTCAACCGGCAGCAGCAGCGGGAGCTTCAACAGCTCCGCACACAGGTGCAAAAGATGTCATCGGGAACTGCAACCAACGTGCGGCAAGGAACACGACCGACAGGCGCCGCGCATTATATGGATACTGCTCAATTCTATCGCGGCTTGCAACGGTAGCGTGGCGTTGTTGCGTGGCTGCAATAATGGCGTAGCTGGTATCTCCTGTGCAAGGTAATTCCTCTTGTCAGGCAAGAGGAGTACACTTGGAACATCGAGCTTCGTCGGTTTGATGTTTTCCTCATGCAGGAGAGGCTGCCATGCTGCTTCGACCGTTCTATCGCCTCACGTGGCCACTGCCAGGCATCGTTGGGATGGTGTTCTGTATCTCGCCATTGCTAATGGCTGAAGAGAAAGCAGCGGAATCGACCAATGCCCCCCAGCAACAGACAGAGCTCGAAGCAGCTCTCGCAAAGATGCTCAGCGGCTCCACGCTGGAAGGGAGCTTTACCAGCACCGGCGCCGGCAGCAACCCGACGAAGCTCTCCCAAGAAAAGTACACACTTGGCGAAGTAAAGAAAGTCGCGGGTAATCTGTGGCAGATTCCGGCCCGCATTGAGTACGGTGGCAAGGACGTGACGCTGCCGATCGTGCTGCCGATTCGTTGGGCGGGCGATACGCCCATGGTCGCGGTCGACGGATTTGGGACGGTGTCTGCCCGCGTGATGTTCTATGAAGGCCATTACGCCGGTTACTGGAAACATGGCGATCACGGTGGCCATCTTTTTGGCGTGATCCATCCGGCCGAGAAAAAAGCCAGTAAGGCCAAGCCGGCTGTCTCAGGAAGTAGCCGCGAGTCGTCCGCTGAAAAGTAGGCTGAGTAGGATCGCGGCGAGGATCAGCCGGTAGACGATAAAGACGAATGTTGTGTGGCGCCGCAAATAAGCCAGCAGCCACGGTATAGTCGCGTAGCCTACGATCCCCGCCACGACGATCGCCACGACGAGCTTCGCTGCGTCGTGCGAGCTGGCGAGCAATTCTTTACGAGCTTCGATCAGCTCGAATACACCGGCGGCAAACACGGCAGGAATTGAAAGCAGGAACGAAAATCGAGCGGCTGTTTCGCGTGAAAGTCCGCTGATGAGGCCACCTAGGATCGTGCTGCCGGAGCGAGACGAACCTGGCACGAGCGCGACAGCCTGCGCAAAACCGACTGCCGTGGCATCGAGCCAGGTTGCTTGGCTCATATCGCGGCCATGCGCTCCGCGCGCTTCGCGCCGACGAATGATGACTTCGACGACTGCCAGCAATACCGCAATGCCAGCCAGCGCCGCGCTCACGACATACAGCGAGCGCAGTTCCGACTTGATCTGATGACGGAACAAGAACCCGAATGCAACGATGGGCAGCGTGCCCCAGGCGATCATCCAGCCGAGGAGGGCGTCGTGCGTTGTTGCCAGTTTGCCGCGGCGGAGATCGGCAAGCATCGCGGTTAGAATGCGAACGATGTCTCGCCAATAATAAGAGATGACGGCCGCCAAGGTGCCAATTTGAATGACGGCCGTAAATGCCGCGCCAGGGTCGGGCCAGTGAAACAGCGCCGGCACGATCCGCATATGCGCCGTACTGCTGATCGGAATGAACTCCGTCAGTCCCTGCACGATTGCCAGCACGATAACTTCTAACCACGACATGGAATAAACCCAGCATGAATGCTCAAAAACAAGAGACGTGATAGTATAAGATTTAGAGCCTATCCCATAACCGTCTCAGAGAGGGGGACAGTCCCATTTTGCTCCGAAGACTGCGCAAAATCGGGACAGTCCCCGACGGTTATGGGATAGGCTCTTAACAGCCAGCGAAAAGCGCGAATCAAAACGTAGCTGAATTTTGGCGAATTCAGCTACATCAAGAAGGGGCTTGGAAAAATGACTCGCTGGCCGATAGCCGAGAGCCAATAGCCGAAAGCCTTCGCAATGTTTCACTACGACGCCGGATTGTTTCTGACGCGAGCCCAACTGGGAGTCGATGTCCGTCGGCGGTTGCCGCGGTGTTTTGTGTCGCACGCCCACAGCGACCACATCGCCAGGCATGAGCTTGCCCTGGGCACAACCGGCACGGCCTGCCTTTACCGCCATCGCTTGGGGCCCCGGCACCGCTTCATGGAGATGCAGTATCGGCAACCAATCGAGTTCGGCGACATGCGGCTAACGGTTTATCCAGCCGGCCATTGCCTGGGGTCGGCGATGCTGCTGGCCGACGATGGGCAGCGGTCCCTGCTTTATACAGGGGACTTCAAGCTAGACGCCTCGGCGACGGCCGAAGGGGCCGAGTTGCCGCACGCGGATATCCTGGTGATGGAATCGACATTCGGCCGGCCCCAGTATCGCTTGCCGCCGCGCGAGGAAGTGGTTGCTCGCTTGTTCGAAATCGTGCGAAACGCGTTGGCCGATGGAATGACGCCCGTCATTCACGCCTATCCTCTTGGCAAGTCGCAGGAAGTAACCCGGCTGCTCACGGCGAGCGGGATTCCCGTGCTACAGCATCGAGTGGTTCACGAGATCAGCCAAATCTACGAAGCGTGTGGAGTCGACCTGGGCGAATTCGGCCTGTACGAAGGCCAGCCGCTCAATGGCCATGTCGTGGTGACACTGCCTCGATCGTCGAACGAGTTTCGTTTGCCTCGATTGGGGAAAACGGTGTCGATCGCCGTGACAGGCTGGGCGAAAGACGCTTCGACGAAGTATCGGCTAGGCGTCGATCATGCGCTGCCACTTTCCGACCATGCCGATTACGAGCAGCTCATCGAGACCGTGCGGCGTGTCGAGCCCCGCGAGATTTACTGCACCCATGGCCCAGTTGAGTTTGCCGACCATCTCCGCGATCTGGGCTTCCATGCCCAGCCTCTGAATCCACCGGCCCAGCGCCAGTTGTTTTGCTAAGGTCCTGGAGGACGGGCTTTAGCCTGTCTAGGGTTTTGTCTCAAGAGTTGCGCTAAACCGCAAGCGGCTAAACTGCGTTTGCCGGTAGCCTGACATGTAAACTTTACCGTCCGCAACGACTTTGTCGATTATCCGGTTCGGCCTCCCCAGTTGTATCACCTATAGCGGCAGCAACGCCCAAACTGCATCCGATCGAGCGGGTTTTGCTGGTTGTTGGCTCCTCCGCGGGTCGAATTCTGATTTTACGGATCGTTCGCGAAACAACGGCGATAGCGGTTCGCGCGTGGCATTGGAATCCGCCTTCCTCGTGGGTTTTGGTTGAGCAACGGATGAATCGATCGTCATCAAACGCCGCGCATTGCCTGGCCGTTTGCCTCGCGGCGACTTTCGGCGGAGGTTTGCCTTCTCTGGCAGCCGCCCCCCCGGGCGCAATGTCGCCTTCCGCCTTAGGTGAAATGGTCGATGCCGATGTGCCGGCCGCTTACCGATTGCCGGTCGTCGGCGTCATCACGCCCGCGAAAGATCGAATTGCAATGCGCACCGACTACCGCTCGCCGAGTGCCTCGGTCCAACCTCCCGCGATCGAACTTGCAACCGCAGCCGCCGCACCGCCCTCCGCTGCCCTGGCTTACCCGGCAACTAAGTCGGAACTGACCAACCAGCTTTTGCCGGCCGTTCAACGCGGATACAGCCTCGCGCAACATGGCGCGTTCTACGCGGCTCGAACCGAGTTCATCCAGGTGCTGCGGCGCGTCGCTCAAGCCAAAGACGCCGGTTCGAGTAGCGATGATCATGCCCGAGCACTTGCGGCCGGCCTGCGTGCGCTCGACGAAGCCGACGACTTCGTGCCACAAGGCGCGCAGCTCGAAGCTGAGCTGGACGTACGTAAAGTTGCCTCGGCGCATCGCACACCTATTTTACGAGATTATCCGGAAGAAGTGTTGCCGCAAGAAGCCGTGGTGCTTTATCACACCCACGCGCAGCAGCAGCTTTCGATTGCCACCAGCGGCGAGCAGGCCGGCTCGATGGCCCTTTATGGGCTTGGCAAAGTCTACGCCCGCCTCGCCGAGCGCCGCGATGACGATGTGCAGTGTACTCGCAATGCCATGACGATGTACGCTGCTTCGCTCGACTCGTGCTCCGACAATCCTATGGCCGCCAACGAGTTGGGCGTGATGCTGTGTCGCATGGGCCATGCCGCCGAGGCGGTCGACCGGTTCAAACGAGCTATCGACCTCGCTCCAAGCGCGACCGCGTACCATAATCTGGCGATTGCGCAACAGAAGTTGGGCATGCCGGGGCAGGCGGCCGCCAATGAACAAGAAGCCCAACGACTGGCCGCGCTCGATCGATCGGCTGGCGCCTTATCGCGTCGGGCAGGCGTGCAGTGGGTTTCGCCGGAGGAGATGGCGCGCGTTACGCAGTCTGGCGCGCCAACTCCGGCCGCGCCGGGCTTGGTGGCGCCGGCTCCGGAGACTGCCCGTCGGCCGACAATAGGACAGCGTCTATGGCACTAGGCG
>CAZGMU010000170.1:0-9858 GCA_964526975.1 uncultured Planctomycetaceae bacterium | reverse complement strand
AAAACACCAACCACAACATCTAGTAGTGGTGGAGTCAACTAGATAACCACATCATTTGTCCATACACCACTTTTGGCCAGTGCGAAAATTACAGAAACCAGGAGAATTGGCCACGCACCGGTCGTTTAGATAGGTAACGCTGACACTCGCATCCGCCGCTTGCGAATGGTGCTGCCGGCACATAAGCAAGCGGTGGGCGCAAGAAGCACCCTACGCCGTTATCCCTTTTCAGAAGAGACTCACGCAGAGTCGCTAAGGCGCAAAGTGAAAACAATTATTGACGCGGCGGCAAAAAGGCGTGTTGGAACGAATATAAGGGGACGGGAGTCATATTCGCGACTCGAATATGGCTCCCGTTCCCTTATAACCCCCCCCCCCGTCTAGGCTAATCTATAGCCAGCACAACTGCGCAGAGCTAAAAAATACATGCGATGTGACTCGCTTAAACGGAAGGTCGGACCGCTAACTCAAAATGTCCTTCAAGCCTATCGCCAGGAGGAGCTGTGAATGTCTTGTTCGGATGGATTGCGATGTTTGACTCGCTGACCCTATACGTGCTAGCGGTCATCTTTCTCGCGACTCTCATTCGCTCGGCGCTGGGGTTCGGCGAGGCCCTCGTCGCGGTACCCTTGCTCGCGTTGCGCACGCCGATCACCGTCGCCGCTCCGCTAGCCGTTGCAGTTTCGGTTCTGGTGGCCGGGGTCATCGTTATTCAAGACTGGCGGCGTGTGCACGTTCGCAGCGCGGCAGGCCTGATCATCGCGTCCCTATTTGGCATTCCGTTAGGGATTTTGCTTCTCGTGAAGGTGGACGGAGGCATCGTTAAATTGATCCTTGGCGCCATTATTATCGCATTCTCAATCTATTCGCTAACCCGTCAAACAAAGATGCACCTTCACCGCGACCATTGGGGCTGGCTGGTGGGCTGCGGCTTTCTTTCCGGGGTTCTGGGCGGCGCTTACGGGATGAATGGTCCGCCGCTCGCGGTGTATGGATCGCTGCGGAGATGGTCGCCCCAACATTTTCGAGCGACGCTACAGAGCTATTTCCTGCCTGCGAGCCTTTTCGGCCTTTTGGGGTATATGGCAATGGGCATCTGGAGTTCCGCCGTCACGCGATATTTCTTGCTGTCGCTTCCGATAGTCGCCATCGCCATTTTGCTCGGTCGGGTGATCAACCATCGAATGAAAGACGATGGATTCTTCCGTTTTGTATATTGCGGTCTGATAGTCATCGGCTGCGTCTTGATCGTCCAAACGGCGATCACCTAGCAGTGGAACTCTGCCACATCGGCTGTTGACGCGATTGGGGTCCTATTGTGAAGGTCGCAGGTGGGCGAAATCAAAGGATAAACTGCTGTTCCGTAGAGGTTGAGACGCTGCATCGTTTGAGAAACGCTCGATCCTCCGCCGCGCCGCATTCCAGAACTCAGCGATGTTCTGAACGAATATAAGGGGACGGACGAATATGACTCCCGTCCCCTGGTATTCCCCCAACTTCACAACCGCACCGCGGATGGAGTTTTTGGGACGGACAGGAGTTTTTGAGACGGACACGTCACTTCCAAGCGTTCCGGCAAATACCGAATGTCGCTTCTGCGTAAGACTGCGCGCTTTCGAAGCTATTGAAATAGCCGAAGTCGAAATCCGGCACGCCAGTTTTGACGCCGGCAAGGTACACTCCGTCTTCTGGAAGATATTGAGTGGCCGAAAACTCAGTAATGCCTGGAATTTTGTCGGAAAGGCGCTCCTGATCTGCAACCGACAATGTAACGGTTCCAAGAACCCGTGTTCGCAAGCTTCGGAACTCATCTAAAAACATAAAAAAGTACTGAAAAGCGCGCGTTGGATCAGGGTACTCTTCTGCAATTACCATAAAGCAGCTTTTGGTGGTCCCAAGGATTTGTCCGGTCCTGGCATTCGTGGTTACTTTTCCAAAGCGTCGCTCCAGCCAACCTGTGAAGTGGCGGAAGGGAGGCTCTTCGTTATCGCATTGTATCCGATTGTACGCAAATGCTGTTTGATAGCCCGAAAGAAAGTCTCGCAATGCTCTTAAGGTACTTTCCGAAATAAAAAGTTCGGGCCGGTCCGATAGATTAACCAAGATTTCATAAATATGATTTACCATTGGAAGAACATGAAAATCATTTCACTTTGCATCACTATTTCTGCCGGAATTCTCGTCGGACCCACTTCGATATCATTCATCCAGTTTAATGGCAAGGCACCTCGCGGATTAGTAGGGTCAAAAATTAATTCATCAACAGAACGAATATAAGAACGAATATAAGGGGACGGGAGTCATATTCGCGACTCAAATATGACTCCCGTCCCCTTATATTCCCCCTGTACAGAACGTGCCTTAGCCTTCATGCTCTTCGTTCAGGCTGCGTAAAAACTCGGGATCAATCCAAGCACTTTCTACTTGTCCCGGTTCCAGTTCGACACTCTCTGGATCAAAAGGCTGTAAAATCGAGAGAAATTCATCAAAAGTCGTCGCCAGCTGTGCTAATGGCGACTCGACGTTCAGTTCGGACTCCAATTCATGATCCCAGAAATACACACAACCAAAATCTCGATTGCGTATGGACAAGCAAATTCGGTTTCCTCCTGCAGCGTCAGCTACTGCAATCATACCATTCGGAAGCCGTTGCCCTAATACTTTCTGTTCATAAGCTAAGTCACGGTACTTTGGTTCGCCAAGCAAGCCGAAAAACCATGTTACGCCAGAACCAGTATCGAACTGCGGAACTTCGAAGCGATTCGGTTCTGGAACTCCGCCATTTGTCGAGAGGAGAAAATTTTCATAGTCGCTGGGAAGCTGTCGACCGAGCTGCCGTTCAAGGTTTTTAATTTCGCTCAACGAAGTGCCGACGTTTGACTTTGATATTTTGATTGTCATATCAGTTCACTACTTGCTACGGATCACCGCCGATCCGCCCGTGTGCCTGACGGCGTCGTGCAGATCCTGTGGTATTAGTTGCATGGTACGCGTATCTTCGACGTGATGCCAGACAAGATGAATATAAGGGGACGGATGAATATAGGATGAATATAAGGGGACGGGAGTCATATTCGCGACGCGAATATGACTCCCGTCCCCCTCCTTAAGTTCCCCTTGGGACTCTACCGATGAGCATACTCCGGTAGCGCCCGCCGCGCTGTCGAGAGCGCCGCTAAAACCACTGCCCGCGGTGATTTACTGGTCCGTGCCACTCTTGCTTTACGCAGCAGCCATGCACGGATGTTTGGCTAGCACTCGGGGTTTTCTACAGAGCCAGAATGTCCCCTTTTTAAGGCGCAGACTGCGAGCGTTAGCCAGCCGACGATGAATGCGGCTCCGCCGACGGGGGTGATGAGGCCGATGCGGTTCCATTCGGGAGGGACGAAAGTGAGAACTTTCAGGGAGCCGCTGAAGAGGATGATGCCGCTGAGGAACGCCCAAGGGGCGATGCGCCAGGCGCGGGTGTCGCGGTGCTGGAGGGCGAGGCCAACGAGGATGAGGGCGAGGGCGTGGTACATCTGGTAACGGATAGCCGTTTCCCAGATTGCCTGGCGGCGGATCAGATCGCTGCCTTCGTAGCCTAGCTGAGCAAGCCTGGCTGGCAGAACGTGCGAACCGAACGCGCCCAGGGCAACGCCGAGTGCGGCGAAAATGGCCCCGATGGCAATCCAACGTCGGGAGAGAGAGGACATGGCAGCATACCCCTGTTAAAGCAAACTACTTTTTTTCGTGCTCATTGGGCACATGTTGGTTGGAGATTCGGCTTGGCGGCCGACGCTAAATCTTTGGGTGTCTTTTGAATGATTACATGGCATGCAATTTGGTAATTTGCTCTAGCCGCTTAGGTTGCGAAGATGGACGATTTCGATTCCACAATCGCCGGGAAAGCCCTCGTCGTTCGTTAGAAACGTCGTGGCTCCTTCGCTAAGTGCCGTTGCCAACTGAATGGAATCCGGAGTTTTCAGATAATGCCGCGCACGCATCTCTGCCGCCGCTTGCGCAATGCCTAGCGTAACAGGTGCCAACAAAATATTTGGCGAGCTGAGCAATATATCGTTGTAACGATGGGCAAGAGCTTCGTCTCCGCGCCGAAGCGGATGGACGAGCACTTCCAATAGGGTCACCGTCGACGTAACGACACGAAAGGCACCGTTCTTCAGCGCATCGAAAAACACATCCAACTTATCGATGTAGTCTTTGTGCTCTTCGATATAGTAGATCAACGGGGCGGTGTCTAAGCCAACAAACTGGCCGCTTAGACTCTTCACCGATCCCATGATTCACGTTCCTTGCGCACGTACTCATCAGGATCGATGCCTTCCCAAATCTCTTTTCCCAAGCCACGCAATTCCAGAATGCTATGCTCGGTTTTTACCGGAGTTGGGACTACGCCGCAGTGAAGCTCGTTGATGAGTCTCAATTGCTCCTGCCGGCTTAATTCCGATCGCGCCCGCTGCAAAATATCATCGTAGGCGTTGGTTGACATAGCGGCATCCGTCGTAATGGGTGAGCGGTGGTTGGGAGGCAAACCTGGAAATCATGGCCTGCCGAACCCTCCCCTAACCCCTCCCTATAAGGGAGGGGAATCTTAAAACGCGCTCTTGGCGGTTGCGTTCTTGCACATTTCGTAACTGCATTATTCTCGCAGGTCGTGGTGCCGTCTACGGAGCGGCGATGCCCAGCCGCTCTTCTTCCTCTTCCTGGATGATGATGCGTGGGGTGACCATCATCATGATGCTGTCGGTTTCGCGGCCAATGGCCACGTTTTTGAAGAGCCGGTTGATGTACGGCACCTTCGAGAGGAGCGGCACGCCAAACTCATTGCGGCCTTCGGACAATCGCTTGATGCCGCCCAGAAGCACGGTGCCACCGTCTGGCACGCTGACGGTCGTCACCACCGAGATGAAGGAGAACGACGGCAACTGCACGGTCACGCCGCTCTTGGTCTCTCCTTTTTCATCCTTCTTTTCGCTGGAGCCGTCGTCGTCGTTGTCGGCCGAGCTCGACGCGCTGGTGCTCGACGAAGAGCCCTCGAACGTAAAGGTGTCGACATTGCCGATCTGCGTGAAGAACGGCACGATCGTCATGCGGACGTAGCGCCGGTCGTCGGAGACGACGGCCTGAATCGTCATCATCGTGCCTTCGTTGAGCACGACGATAACCGGCTGCTGAGCCGAGGCGAATTCGCCGACCACCGGAATCACGCCGACGACGAACGGCCGCTGCGTGGCATCGGCGACGAACGCCTGTTGGCCGTTGAAGAGCGTGATCTTCGGAGCATTGAGCACGTTGACGCGGCGATCACCCTGGGCGGCTTCGATCAGGAAGTACGCTTCGATGTCGCTGAGGATCGCGAAGCCGAAGTTCAAGCCGCCGGTCGGCACGCCGCCGAACGGAGGCAGAGCCGTCGAGGCAAAGCTGTTTTGAGTGAAGGGAATCGACAGGTCGGAAGTGAACGTCGGGAAGCTGCCGGAGACTTGCTTCTGTACACCGACTGTGTTGGTGTGCCCTTGCTGATTGGTTGGGCGGAAGTCGTCGATGTTGTTCGGAGTGACGCCGATGTCCTTGACATTGGCATTGAAGTCGATGCCGATCCGCTCGAAGAAGCTATCGTTCAGGCGGATGAAGCGAACTTCGATCGTGACCTGCAAATCTTGCAGTTTGCGAAGCTGCTGTAACAGATCGGCGATCTGCTCATGCACGGCCTGAGTTTGGCTCACGACCAGGCTAAGATTCGTGGGGAAGGAACGGATTTCGGCCTGGCCACCGCCGTTTTCGGCCCAGGTGTCGGTCGAAACGGTGGATACGATGAGGTCGATGAGAGAGTCGAAGTCGGCATTTGCCGCGCCGCCCATTCCGCCGGGACCGCCGCCGATCGGCACGGTCGGCGAGGGGACGCCGCTGGCATTGGTCGAGCTTCCGGCATCCATTTGTTGCGCGAAAACTCCGCCATTGGGGCCGGCAGCCGGCCGCTTCGCGCGATCGTTCACGAGCACGCCCGGGCCATTGCCGCCGAAGCCATAGGGGCCACGGCCGGCGCTGGCAGCCTGCATCGAGTCGTTGATCAGGCCCTGCAGCCCCATGCCGCTGCTCGGCGTAAAGTTTGGAATCGGCGTGACCAGATCAGCCACGTTGTACACTACTCGCTCGAGCTTGCCGTCAGCAAGTTGCTCGCTTGTGATCTTGAGCACTTCGTCAGTCACCACGTATTTCAGGTGCAACGGATCGAGTACCAAGTTGAGCGCGCTCTTGAGCGAAATCTCCTTGCTCAAGTTGATCGTGACCGGTGTATCGGTATTGATGCCTTCTTGGCCCAAGCCGCGCGGATCGAGGTGCATATTGACGCCCGTCAGCTCGGACAAGTTATTTACCACTTCGGTAAGCGGCGTCTCCTGGTACTTGAGCAGCACGGGAGTCTGCAAACGGCGCTCGATTTCCAATTCGCGCTCGGTGCGCCGCTTTGTTCGATCCTGAGAACCCTTGCGGTTCGATACCAAGTCTTTCCAGTGTCTCTGGTCGTAAACCAATTCCTTGCCGCTTTCAGCAACCGGGTTGATCGCAGACTCATCGACATCGTTCAGTTGCTTCCAGAACGAGTCTTCCCTGGCGTCGGCCGTCTGGCGGTTCATCATCTCGCGGCGGATGAACTTGGCGTTCATCCAGACTTGCTGAGCAACTGGATCGTTCGGCGCCATTTCATTCAGTCGACGGGCGACGATTTCCGCTTCGGCAAAACGCTGTTCGTGGTTGAGGCGGTTGAATTCCTCGACCATCTCGGCGATTTTTTCCTGCAGCTTGAGCTTCATCTCGCGGTCGTGTTCGACGTCGGCCAGAATGGCCTCGTTGCGCTTATCGAGATCGATCTGCGCGCCATGGCCTTTCATGAAATCCTGTGTATCGTGGAGCGTCTTGTCGAGGCGGCCGAGCAACTCGCGGCGCGTCGATTCGGGTAACTTCGATTCGTTGATCATTTGCTGCGTTTCGCGGAGGATCGCCAGCGAACGCTCTGGATCTTTCTCGCGCAGACGAACCGCTTCGGACTGCCGCTTGAGCACTTCGGCATCGAGCTTGCGGAGCACGATCTTTTGAGCTTCGTCGGCCGAATCGATCAACGACTTGCGTGGCGGATCGGCAACCGGTTGATCCTGTGCGGCGGAAGGCAACTCATTCGCAACAGGCGGGGCCTGTGGTGCCGGCACCGGGGGGAGCGCAACGGGCGGCTCGTTGGCATGGGTACTTGGGAACGCAGCCGCGCCGCCAGATGCCGGCAACGGCAAGTCGTCGCTCGGCGCGCCCGTTACAGCGAGCTCGGATCCTACCGGGCGGTCGCCGGCCAGGCTGCCGGGCTTGGAAGCCACCATCAAGGGGCCTTCGGTGGCGGGCGATTCGTTCGAAGCCGTGGGATTGGTTACTTGCGCCGCGGGCGCCGAAGGGGCTGTTTGAGCCGGCTCTGGCGGCAACGGCGTAATCGCCGGCAACTGCACGCTACTTTCGACAATACGGTATGCCGAGGGCGCCGAATCGGCTGCCGGGTTCTGTGACGCATCGGCTGGCTCGGTCGCTTGTGCTGGTCGAACGGCATAGCGCGAGTCTGCCAGCGTTTCGTAGCGCGAAGCGGGGTGAGGTTCATAGCGCGACGCCGAAGCCGCGGCGGTCGTTGGGGCCGGCAAGCGCGAAACGCCCTGTTGTGTCGGCGCATCTTTGGCCATTTGCGCGGCCGGCGGCGTGGTCGGCTTCGCCGTTTGGGGATGATTCTGCTTTTGCTTCGCGCGAGCGATATCCCAAGCCACGAGCGAAGGACGATCTTCATCCGGCAAATATTGCGATTCGGGAACGCCTAGCGCATTGGCTGTTTGCGTGAGTTTTTCGGCCAGTTCGATATCGCCCGAGGCGAGTGCCTTGCGTGCCGCGGCCAACTCCTCTTGAGCTTTCTGCTTCGGCGAAGCGGCCGTCTTGGGTTTTTGCGGAGCCAGTCCCACGGCAGGGGTGTCTTTCGCAGTGGTGGCTAGAGAATCGCTCGCGCTCCGCGCGGCAGACGACATGCTCTCATTCGAGGTGCGCGGGTAATTGGGAGCCGACAATTCACCGTTGGTTGCAACCAACTCGACCGGCTTCCTTGTGAGTCCCGCGTAGGGACTATTCGGCACCGGGCGATCATTCTTCGTCGAAGCCGCCGTCGGACTCGAAGTCGGCGCCGTGATCGGCTCGACGTTGCGGCCACGACCGGCAAACGGATCGGGCTTCACCGCCGCGGGGCTGGAGCTATTGTTGCCGCGCGAGAAGGGCAAATACTTTTTCGCGCCCGTTGGCTCATTGTGCGCGAGCGCCTTCGATGCCGGCCGCAACCGCTCGGCGCGGGCCAGCTCCTTGCGGAGCGAGGCGGGCGTCGGGCCGATATGAATGAAGGGGAATTGCACGTGGGCGTTCTCGACCCGCGTGATGATCTTTTCGGCGTCGGCGAATCGGCCTTGCTCGATCGCGCCGTGGGCTTCGCGAAGCATCAGGTCGGCGTCTTCGCGCGTGAGCGGCTTTACGACGTTGGGCCGCTCTCCGGTTTGCGCCGTACTCGCAGTGCTGGCAGGCGCTTCGGCTCGGAGGTCACAGAAAGCCACAAGCGACGACGCTTGGGCCAGGGCGATGAGTAGAATAGTTCGCATGTTTGTCGTTCTCAACTCGTTGCTCCTTCAAGCGCGGGTTCGCTAGGGCGACAACACCTTGTGCATTGGTTGAGGGCGCTGGCCGCCCGCTTGTTCGTTGTCGCTGTTACGTTGACCCGTTGCTTAAATGCTTCGAGTTAGGACCAAGTTGGGAAACGAGCCGCACTGCGATCGCATCGATTCGACAAAGACGAGTAAGCGAAACATACGATCACGGTCGATTCCGGGCAGATGAGGAGCGGGAAATTACTGCCGAAGTAGAGAGCGGTCAAGATCGCTTTGCCGGTATCATCAGAAAAAATACAGGCGCACTGCCAGAAGTGCTAGTGCCGATAAATCGCGGAAAATAACGTCATAAACCCCAATTCAAGCACAAAAAACAGCCATGGCTTCATTCGCAAGCAGTGCTGACAGAGAACCCCAACGGCACGACGGGCGCAGTGAGAGAACCAAAACCAATCCATTTACCACGAAGAACACAAAGAGCGCGAAGGAAGAAGGAGGGCTTACCACTTCAAATGGTTCTTCCGGAATTTTAGTGGCATCATCCAATTACGCCGTAGGCGTTTCCTTTTTCAGCCCAGGGTTGCCTGAGCCTGGCGAAGGCTACCCTGGGTCCGAGGGCCAGCGACAATTACCTACCCCAACGGGGTTGAATCCAGGAACGCGGGGGAAGGAAAAAACCCTTACAGGGTACGCAGATGAAACTTCCACATCTCCCAGGGTAGGTCGCCGTAGCGACCAACCCTGGGCTGAAAGATCCAACCGCTTCGCGGTAAAGACCAAGCAATTCAGCCACTAAAATTCCTGAAGAACCTAAATAAAAACCTTTGTGTCCTTCGTGCGCTTTGTGGTTCAATTCTTAACTTCTTCTTTTCTTAGACAGGACTAGCGACGACCACGGCCGCGACCGCGGCCTGGTGGGCCGCCTGGTCCATCGGGGCCGCCCGGGCCCATGTTGGCCGGTTGCTCGTCGAAGATCGCGTGATGGTTTTGCACGTAGGATTTGTCGTCCAGTTCGTTGCGAATATACATCTCGCCCGCGGGACCCATCACGAGAACGCGCGAGGGCTCGGTCAAGTCACGCACCAGCTTGCCGCCGCCGTCGACATCTAGCAGCGTCATGCCGGTAAAGAACTTGAAGTCCGACTTCACGTCGACCATCGTTGGATCGGGTTGATAGTGGGCGTCTCCGACG
>CAZGMU010000169.1:0-9868 GCA_964526975.1 uncultured Planctomycetaceae bacterium | reverse complement strand
AGAGGGGATTTACCACGGAGGCACGGAGGGTGCGGAGAAGAGATACAGGAGGTAAAGAGGTTGTTGTGGCGCTCCTGTTCTGAAAGAGCTACGTAGTTAGCGGTAGTTCAAGCTCGTCGATGGCTTGGCAGCAAGCTGCGGCAATTTCCAAATCGCGATCGCGCGGCACGATTGCAGCGTGGATACGAGCGCGGCGAATCACGCCCTTCTCAAGAAACTCCGCAAACAACCGCCACTCGCAGAGTGTGTCGCCTTTTTCAGGGGGCAGTTTTACTGCATGGAAGTCTCCGGCGGGCATGATTTCAATGTAGCTGAGGGGCAAACCATGCATACGTGAGACGACGCAGCAGTCGTCTTCTGTCGAAAGACTTTCGATGGTCGCTAGACGAGAAGGCGCTCCGCGGCCTGAAATGAACAGCGACTCGTCGCATTTCATCCGCGACGCAACTGCAATCTGCGGGACCGTGTCGAGCAGATAAGTTTGCACCGATACCAGCAACGACATCGACCCCATCACACCTGGTACGGCGTTTAACGAACCGGCTCGCCAATATAGTTGCGGAAAAAACGGCCAGCTATCTTCGGCTTGATAGCTGGCGACGAGATCCGTTCCGCGAACGTACGCTTCCACCAATGGCAATGGCCACGGTGAATCGTTCGCGTGGTCGGAGCGATAGACGCGGAGCAATTCGATTGCATGCGGCGTACCGTCGGCCGCAACGTGGTGAATGCCAGCGTGGGGACGCTGTGCGTCGACGCGCCCTAGAAGACTTTCGCATTGCAACTCGGCGACGCTGCCGTCGAGTGTCCAAGTTGCTCGATCATTCACCGAGTTGCGCACGATTCAGAAAACACCAGGTTCGTACGATGCGCGAGTGAAGCGCGCCGAAATTCTATTGAGACCAATAAAAAACCCCGTCGAACACCGCAAGGATGAGCGACGGGGCCGGAACAGAGAAGAGGCCGATTTTCCAGGTGAGGGGGATGAAATAAATAAGGCAATCGCCTACCCACTACTGTGGGCTTGTCCCGGGTCACCGACCAAGGTCCTACTCCACTAACGATGATACCCGTTTCATATAACATGTCCATAGTTTGAGCGAAAAAAGTTTGAGTCTTTTCTGCGCAATCGCGTTAAATTGCTGTTAACCCTTACTGTTTAACAATTTACGGCAAGAGGCCTGGAACCCTGTAAAACCTTGGTGTTTACCGGGATTTTTTAAGACTGCTGGGTCGCGGTTCAAGACTTTTCGCAGGACAGTCTCTTGATTCAAATAAGCGGGGCGAACGGCTTTTGCGAGCCATTTTGGTTATTTATCAATGGGTATAACGGCTTTGCTAGAGATCGCGCTAAGCCGCAAGCGGTTGGGTAACGGTTCTGTGGTAATGGGTCTGTCTTGTGGTTTGATGTCAATTTTTGGGCAAAGCTGTGCATAACGAATCTATTTCTGATTGGTTGGTTACTTGTGAGACGGCGGCTCGCGCTGGTGGCCAGGAACTGCTGGCTTGGCGTGGTCGTTTTCAAACGCGAAAAAAGGGGATTGGCGATCTCGTTACCGATGCTGATTTGGCTTCACAGGATATTATTCGCCGCATTATTTCGGCCCACTTTCCGGAGCATGCATTCCTAGGTGAAGAGCAAGGAATCGAAACCATAGCTACCCATTCGGAAGAGCCGATATGGGTGGTCGACCCGCTGGATGGCACGACGAATTACGTGCATGGATATCCGAATTTTGCCGTATCCGTGGCGATTGTTTGCGGAAATAGCGTTCGGGCGGGAGTGATTTATGATCCTGTTCGAGAAGAATGTTTTGCTGCCGGGGCAGGGCTAGGCGCCTGGTGCAATGGGCAGAAGTTGCAAGTGAGCGAGGTCGCGACAGTTGGCGAAGCGCTCGTGGCCGTGAGCTTGCCGGCTTATGTGCAGCGCGACTCCGCGGATCTTCTGGATTTCATCGAAGCGGCGCAGGCGGCCCAGGCGGTACGCCGATCGGGCTCGGCCGCTCTCAATTTGGCCCATGTGGCCAACGGGTCGCTGGATGCCTTTTGGGCGACCCATATCCACCCTTGGGACGTTGCCGCCGGGGTATTGCTGATCCAGGAAGCGGGAGGGCTGGTTACTGGCCGGAATGGGAAGCCATTTGACCTCTGGAAACCACACTTTCTAGCTGCCGCGGGAAGCCAGTTACATGCGGAAATGCTCGAGGTGTTAGGCGAGTTTCCCCCTCGATAAGTGGTTTTTCGACCCCAAAATGGCCTAGTCTGCCTTTGCCGAACCTCACTTTAGTTTCACGATCCTGCTTGTCAGACTAAAATAGCTATTAGTGAGAACTGCGTGGTAATTGGACTCGATAAAGGCTATCGGCTGTCAGCTATCGGCCAGAAAACAATGGGCTAATCGCCGCGCAGTCTTCAATAGGACGTTTGCAGAGTCCCTGGTTCGCATCGGCCGGCAACCGACCAAGTATGCGAGTTAAGCATATTCTTTTCCTTCGTCTTGCGCGTATTACTCCCTTTCCGACCAGGCCATCCCTGCATCGGGGTATGTTCCGCTCTTAGCGATGACCGATTCTGCGACCATAACTTTTCTGCGCACCGCCGGCCTGGGGCCGTTTTGTCGTTTGTGCTGCGCGGTGGTTGCGATGTTTTTGTTCCACGGTTGCCTGATGTGGAGTGCGACTGCCGAGGAGACCGCTCCCCAATCTCCGGCGTCGGCTCCGGGGAGCGTTGCAGAACCACATCGGCCGACGGGCGCCATCGAATACGTCGGCCCAGATACATATATCTTGCTCGATGCGCAGGGACGTCCCCAACCCGTTCCGGGAATGACTTACGAGGATTTTCTTGCCGCATGGAAAAAACTTAACCAACCGGCCACCGCAGAAAAAAATCCGCGTTTCACGATCGAGAGCATCAAGATCGGAGGTGAAACCCATGGCCAGCGTGCGGAGCTCAAGCTGGATTTCGCGATTCATCTTCTGGCGGATGGAGCGGTCGAGGTGCCGCTCGGACTGGTAGGAGCGATCCTTCAGGAAGATCCTCAATTCGGTTCATCTGAGAAGAAGTCTTCAGAAGCAACTAACCGGAGCGCACCCGGCAAAGAAAAATCCGTCAACCGATTTATCGACTTCGATCCTGAGCGAGGAGGCTTTATCGCGCGCACCTCGGGCGCGGTTGGCGAACGACAGCATATTTCGCTGAAGCTGATTGTTCCCCTGGAGCGAGATGGGGCCGAAACGACGTTACCGCTTAATCTCCCGCGCTCGACTTCTTCATCACTGGCACTCACTATCGATACTCCTTTCACCGAGGCCCGTGCGACGAGCGGGACGGTTGTATCTCAAAAGTCGACGACCGATGGCGGCACCCTTGTTGAAGTAGCTGGTCCCGCTGCTCAATTTCGATTGACCTGGCAAGCTGCCAATAGCGATAAGGCGTCTATTACTTCTGTGCTGAATGCGGTGGGGGCAATCGATGTGACGATCGATGGTCGTGGTGTCCGCAGTGACGCTAAGCTTTCGGTTCGCAGCTTTGGCGGGGCCTTCGATCAATTCCGCGTGCGGCTTCCGCGTGGGGCCAAGCTGATTCGCGATCCGTCTTCCGCGAGCAACCATACGCCGGATTATCGAATTACCGAGGAACCCAATGCGGGAGGAGCGGGGAAGGCAGGCGATGTGTCGGGGCAAACCGTGCTCATCGAGTTGAAGGAGAAGCAACAAGGCCCTATCACGATCGATCTTTCGACCGAGCAGCCAGGGCACGACGAATCGCAGGCGATCGAAGTTTCTGGTTTCGAGGTTCTCGGCGCCGTGCGTCAATATGGGGATATTGCGCTGCATGTCGGCAACGACTGGCAAGCCCGGTGGAATATCGGTCGCGACGTTCGCCAGGTGGACCCCAACGAAATCGACGCATCGCTTCAGCGATCCGATCTAACGGCCGCTTTTCAATATGACCGCCAACCGTGGTCGCTCGAATTGCGTATTTCTCCACGCCAATCGCAAGTTCACGTCACGCCGCAGTACAAGCTGGAGTTGTTGCCGGACGAAGCGCGGTTGAATGTTCGTCTTTCCTATCAGAATTTTGGCGCCCGCGCATTCAAGTACCAGGTTGAAACCCATGGCTGGGAACGGAGTGGCGAGCCGGTCGAATCCGGCGGGTTGGTTGACCAGGATGGCATTACGGACACGCCGAAGGGAATGCTTACGTTTCCGCTGACGCAGTCGACTTCTCGCAAGGTGGAGATTGCATTTTCTTTGAAGCGGGCGATCGATCGCAATGCCACGTTGATTCAGCTTCCTCTTCCAGTGCCGCTGGCCGATTCGGTAGCGACGGGAGAAGTAAGCGTTCGTTCTCCGGCAGAGGTTGAGTTGCTTCCCGATCTGGCTCGTTCGACGGGGCTTGCAGCCGCTCCTGCTCGGGAAGTATCTACTTCTGTAGACCCCGATGCTCTGACCGAGCTGCAGTTTCGGAGCCTGTCGCCCGCGGTGGTTTTCGTTGCCAATCGAATCAATCGAAGTCGAGACGAATCGGCTCAAGTGACGGCGCAGTTTGATATTGTCGGTGACGCGGTGCAGGTAAACGAAGAAATCGAATATGTGGTGCGTTACGAACCAATCAAAGAGCTAATTCTGGAAGTTCCTAGCGATTTCCCGCTAGATATCGAGGAAACCGAAATCAGCTTACTAGCAGCCAATAGCAAAGCGACCGGCAAGCAGCCGGGCACACCTTTGCACGTCGATCAGATTTCTGACGAGGAAGGCTCTGAAGACATCGAAGCTCATCGTGTTCGAGTTACGTTGCCTCAACCTCATATCGGCAAGTTCAAAATTGCCATTCGATACCAAATCGACCGCGCGCAGATCACTTCTAATTTCACCGCACTGCAAGTTCCGCTATTAGTTCCTGCCGATACGCGCATCACCTCGCAGCAGGCGATCGTCGATGCGCCTCCTGGCATATTCGCATCGCTGGCCACGAATGCGGATTCATCATCCTGGAAGGCTGTTACGCCTCAACAAAAAAGAGACGGAGCCACATCGACCTACAAGTTCGTTACCGATCGCGGCGAATTGGCGTTGCCGCTGATCGTGGGCGCGGCGGATCAAGGCTCGCCCTCGGTTACGGTGGTGGAGCAAGTCTGGCTGCAGACGTGGTTGTCGGGCAATAGAGAACAGGATCGGGCCGTGTTCCGGCTCCGGACTTCGAACGCACAAGCCACGGTGGAGTTGCCGCCCGACGCCCCTGAAGGCGAAATCGAAGTGCTTGTTGACAAAGAGCCGGCCGAGGTAACGAAGCTGGCGGCAGGCCGGATCGTCGTTCGCCTCGCCAAGGAGTCGACCGTAACGGCAGATTTGGCTGAACCGGCAACGCATTCGCTTGAGGTGCGTTTCCGTCGGACTACTCAACAGGCGCTGATAACACGTCACCGCATTACACCGCCGCAAATCGATGCCACGACCGAGCTTTCTCAAGTTTATTGGCAAATCATTTTGCCGGCCGACGAGCACATTGTTCAAGCGCCCGATCAACTTGTTGCCGCCAGTCAATGGCAGTGGCTAGGCACGTTCTGGGGGCGTCGCCCCGTGATGTCTCAAGGCGACTTAGAGAAATGGATTGGGGCTTCCTCGCAAATTGCTCCAACCGATTCGGATAATCAGTACTTGTTCAGCGGCCTGCTTCCTGTTTCGTCTATTGCCCTCGTAACGGCTCCACGTTGGCTGATCGTGTGGTTGGCATCTGGGGCTGCGTTGTTATTTCTGGGCGGATGGTTTTATTTGCCGCTTCGAATGAAGTCCTGGGTGCTTGTCGTAGCCGTTGTCATGATCGCGGCTGCGGCGCTCACTTATCCAACGGCCGCGTTATTAATCGCGCAGGCGTCTGTCATTGGCGTCGTTCTTGCACCGTTGACGGCTCTTCTTTCGAGAATGATGGGAGGATCGCATCGTCGTCCGCTCGCGCCTTCTGCCTCGCCGAGCTCGCAACGTGTGGTTAGCCCCCGCTCCGATTCCATGATTCTACCGTCTGTAATTGCCGCAGCCAGCACTGCCCCCACCGTCACGCTCCGCGCATCGGATTCCGAACGATGAGCAGAGCCTATTTTCAGTTCCCTATGCGGTTTCTTCTCGTCTTCCTTGTGCTGCTTCTTGTTAGCACTGCCATTGCGGTGGGAGAGACGCCAGCACCTGTGCCGGCGACTATAGCTCCTTCGTCGGAAGCACCCGCTTCGGTTCAGTATCGACGCATTTACGTGCCGGCCGGCAAGATGGATGCCTGGCCACGCGAAAAAGAGAAGTTGATTCCGATCGAAGCGCGCGAATTCGATGAGTTGATCCGGTCGACCGAGGGCATTGCCGCGAATAGGGAAAATAGCGTCGCGATTAGCACCGCGGAGTATTCGGCTCAACTGGATGCCAATGGAATGCTACGTGGCACCGGCCGGTGGACGATCTCCCACCGTGGCGACAAGCCGGGGTTTCTATCGCTGGACGATACCTCGTTGGTGCTACAAAACCTTCGTTGGAATCATTCCCCGCAACAGTCGGTAAAAATTGGCAACTGGGCTACGAACAATCAAGCTTCCTGGCGATTTGGCCTCGAAGTTCTTCAAGCTGACACACTCGATTTCGATTTTCATGTCCCGGCCCGAGGAGGAGATCAGCTAGAGGTTCCTTGGCGAGTTCCGACGGCAAACTCGAATCGGCTTATCCTTGATTTGCCTGATGGCAAACAACCTAGAATCGAGGGGGGCGTGGTGCTGGAGTCCTTGCTCCGACCGTCCGACGACAAGACGCCCGCCAGGCCTTTGCGCCGTTGGGTTCTGGCAGCACCGCCGGTTCAGAGCGCGGGTCTACAGATCATCAGCGCAGACCGAAAAACCTCTAATCCCCTCTCGCAAACTATTCTTGATGAAGAGATACGCTACCAGATCGGACCGCGTGGCCTCGAAATGGCTGCTAGTTGGAACCTTAAGGTTCCCATGGATCAGAAACGAGAACTCGCGGTCGCGGTTCCTCCAGGCTTGCAACTGTCATCGATCAAGGCCAGCACGGGTGAACTGAGTTGGCGACTCCTGCGGGATACGTCTCTGCCGACCGACACGGTAATTATCGACTTACCCAAGACGGATGGTGTAGAGCCCATCCAAATCACGTTTAGTGCGTGGCAGCCACTTGTCTTGGACACGCCTTGGCGCCTGCCCAGATTCCGAGCCGAAGGTGTGTTTTGGAGTTCTGGAAGGCTTGATCTCTCTGTCGCGGTGACACACGAGCTTAGACACCTCGTTCTTACTGATTGTGTGGAAACAAAAGTTGGTCGGCTCAACGCCAGCGAAGAGGCGCCGGAAACCCACTCATTCACCGAGTATTCATCGTCGGGCGCACTCGAAATCAATTTATCGGAGCGTCAACCTGATACGATCGTCCGCACGGGATCTTCGCTCACCTTGGCAGACCCCAATCTCAACGGTCGACTTGTAAGTCAATTCACCTTGTCTCACGGTGCTACCCATCAGCTTGTGGGTAGTGTCGCGCCAGGGTGGATCGTGGAAGCGCTGGAAGCGATTCCCGCCGATGCGATGACTGAATGGTTCATCGATAAGAATGGCGGTGAGCAAACAGTCGAAGTTCAACTATCACGTGCCGCCAGGGCAACTCAAGATATAACAGTTATTGTCACGGCTCGGCTCCAGCGGTTCAATCTCAACGAGCGGCTCTCGGCCGACACCATGCGGATGGTTCGTTGGAAGGGAGCGAAAAATGAACGGCACCTGCTCACTTTTCAATCGGGCGATCCATACACGGTTATCCCAGTAGGGAAGCTAGCCGAGATTGCCGGCAATGCCGTCGACGTGAAAGATCAATCACTTCTCGATGCAACCAACGAGAGCGAGATTTTTGATGTCACGGATACCGGCCAGGGCGCGGGCTTGCAATTTGCTGTGCAGCGCGGCCAATTTGCGGCTCGTCTTGCCATGGAAGGAATATATGAGAACGAATCTCTTCGCATCGATTATCAGCTCACTGTTGAACCAGAATCCGGGCCCATCGATCACGTCTTGGTTTACGCAACGAGTCCTTTGGGAGACGCCACAAGATGGATCGAAAAGGCGACGGGTCAGGCCGTTCCAGCGGAGAAGCTTGCTGTGAATGATCCTCAGCGACTGAAGCTTCCAGGGGAAGGCGAAGTGTGGCTGCTTCGCCTTGCCCCGTCGATTACGCATGCGATCGAACTTGTTGCGACAACCAACTTAAAACGCCTAGACAACACATCTCTCCCTCTGCTCTGTTTTCCCGAAGCTAAGAAACAGGAAGCTACCATTGCGATTCGTTCTCGCAATGTAAGCGTTCTCTGGCTCGATCCGACGCATGTGCAAGCGATTCCAGCCCCGTCGCAACCGCTCAACGTGGACCCCTCTGGCTCGCTGCCAGCCGTTTATGTGGCCTATCGTTACCAGCCTGTCGATTGCCTTGACCCCGTGCAGTCTCCCAAGCTGGCAGCCACACTCAATCGTGCCGGTGCGTCGGCTCCGTTGATAGCTCGTTACATCGAGCTCGAATCTTTCTTCTGGCCAGACGGCAAGGGGGCTCACCGCGCTACGTACCATCTCGATGGCCATGGGGCCGCTGAAATCAAAGTTGCCCTACCGCCGAGCGTCGCGATTTCATCCGCATCGCTTGACAACCAGGCTCTCGAGCTTGCAAAAGCAACGGGACAGTCACAGCCCCTGGTTATTCGCCTTGCTGGGCAAACTAGCGCCAGCAAGCTGTCGCTGTTTTTTGAAACTCATGAGGCAGGACTTGCCGCTGGCCGGAAGCTGTCTCCACCGAATTATGTTGACAATATTTCTTTTATAGCTGGCGACTGGACTATATTCCTTCCCGAAGAATATTCCGCAACAAGCAGCGCCCTTTCAACGGAGGGGCCAGGTTTCAATTGGCGCGAGCGGTTATTCGGCATGTTTGGCCGTCCGACGGGATCACGTCCTTTCAATCCATTCCGCTTAGCAGACAGAACAGCGTTTGCTGATGGCATCGCTAACGAAAGCTTAACGAGGAGAACAATCGCAGCATCCGTTGATAAGCAACCATCTACAAAACTCAACTCGTTTCCCTCTTCAACACCAATCACACTACTATCAACAACTGGATGGCATCGGTTCAAAGAATCTTTTGCAGCGAGTGAACCGGCGCCTGTTGTCGTGCTCCATCCGCCCACAATGACAGCATGGGCAGTCGCGCTGATGCTGACATGCTTTGCATTAGGCAGATGGATTCGTCGTAAGAGTTCCGCTGCGTTTGCAATCGCACTTGCGACAGCCGCTGGATTAGCGTTGCTGCTTCCGATTACACATGTCGACTTAGCCTCTGGCGCGGTGCTGGGCTTGCTACTGTCGCTCATCGCCGATTTGTGGCGTCGAGAAGCGGCGCCCAGCCCGCCTGCCTCCTCCATGCGGTTTGGCGCCACGACGACCCTCGCCCTGGCATGCTTATTTGCACTGGCTTTTGTACGTTTTGGTTATGCCGACGTTCTCGCTGGCGATCCTCCCTTGCACCAATCGACGACAAACAAAATCCACCGGCTCTTTATTCCTACCGACGACAAGGGAAAACCGACCGGCAACAAATATTTCCTGAGCGATGAATTCCTCAAAATACTTATTGACCATTCGACCAGTGATTACGAGGCTCCTGGCCATTGGATACTGCATGGCGCTAAATACAGCGGCGAATTAAGCGAGCAGATGGGCCAGAAAAGCGTCACAGGCGGAAACTGGGTATTAACGTTTGCAATCGAGACACTTTCTCGCGACGCCACGATCGTCCTGCCGTTGGTTCAAAACGAAGCCGCCTGGAGCCCGACCGCGATG
>CAZGMU010000168.1:4853-9938 GCA_964526975.1 uncultured Planctomycetaceae bacterium | reverse complement strand
GAAACAATCTGCGTTTATCCGCGTTCATCTGCGGTTTCTTTGTAAAAAAGGTTAACGGCGTAGAGTGGCGTCGGCATTTAGCACCCGTGGAAGTGGCTCTTCGCCAAATCCGAAACAGCCTTCAAATCAGTTTTTCCACTACCGAGAATCGGTATCGCCTCGACTTCCAAGAAGCTGTCGGCCGACGGGACCCACAAATTGGGCACGCCGATCTTCCCGAGTTCTTCGCAGATTTCCTTGGGAGATTTCGTCAGTGGTGTATGAACCACGACGATCCGCTCGCCCTTCTTCTCGTCTGGCACCGAGGTAACCACCACGCTCAGTTGGCCTTCATCCAACCCCAAAATCTTCTGGATGGCCTCTTCGATGCGAATGTGCGGCACCATCTCGCCGCCGATCTTCGAGAAGCGGCTTAAACGGCCTGTGATGTGGATGAAGCCATCGGTATCGATAAATGCAATATCACCGGTAATGTACCAACCATCATGCATCACTTTGGCCGTTTCTTCAGGCTGGCCGAGATAACCTTTCATCACATTCGGCCCCTTGATAAGGAGCATGCCAGGAGTATTGAGCGGTTCGGGTTCACGTGTTTCTGGGTTAACAATCATCGCCGACACACTCGGCACGGGACGCCCTACCGAGCCCTCTTTCATATCGATCGTCGCGCTCTTCGATCGACTAGGCGGCACATTCACCGAAACCAGCGGCGACAACTCGGTCGTGCCATATCCTTCGACCGGCCGAATGCCAAACTTCTTCTCAAAGGCATCGCAGAGCGAAACTGGCAATTTCTCCGCCCCGGCAACTACCACTTCCAACGAGCTCAGCTCTTCCGGGTCGCAACGACGCAGGTAGGTACGCAAAAACGTGGGGGTAGCCAGCAGCAACGTGGCACTTCGCGTGCGGGCCAACTTGGCGACCGTTCGCGTATCAAGGGGCGAAAAGTGATACGCCGCGCGAACATCCAGCAACAAGGGCCCCCACAACGTGATCGTGAAACCCAGCGAGTGGAAGAACGGCACGATGCCCAGCACCGAATCGCTCGGCTGCGGGTGGACTACCTGCTCGATCGCCTCGACGTTGGTCGCGATGTTGTGATGCGTCAGCATCACCCCCTTCGGCATGCCGGTCGAGCCCGACGTAAAGATCACGGTGGCCACATCGTCGCCGCGGATATGTTGCAAACCCAGTATTCGATCCAGAATCCAAGCCGGCACTACAAACGCGCAAAACGCCCCGAACAGTGTATCGCCACGCAAGACCTTGCCGCGCAAGTCTTCGAGAATGACGAGTTGGGCGTTCAGGCTATCCTTGAACTTTTCCATCGCCGGGTTCGTGATGAACTTCCGACTCGTCAGAATCTGACGAATCCCCGCTCGCTCGATACACTTATTCAAGACTTCCGGCGTTGCGGTGTAATTCAGATTGACCGTGACCCGTCCACACATCGAAAGGGCCGCGTTGGCAATGACGCCCCCGAGCGACGGCGGCAACAAAACGCCGACATATTTTTCATCCGGCGCAAGCACATGCCGCAGCAAGAGCCGTCGCATGACGATCGTGGCTGCGAGCAGCTTTCCGCCTGTCAGCTCCATGCCAGTCGAATCCGACAACTTACCGCGAAATTTCATCTTGCGGCAGTTGCGAATCATCGCACGAGGCAAGGCAGCGGTCCGTTGTTTCCGTCCCGAGACGGCATCGGCTCCCAAGTCTTGCACTGCTTGCCGCACTGGATGAATATCCGGCGGATTGTAAATCGGCTTGCCAAACCAGATCGAAACACGCCGCGGGCGCAAACTCGGCCATTTCCAAAAAAACTTTCCGCCGCGAAAACTGAAGATGCTGCCCCAGATTTCATCGAGCCAGACCGGAATAATCGGAGCGCCGGTGTCACGCTGAATTTCAAGCACCCCAGGGCGAAATTTCTGCAACTGACCGGATCGGCTGATCCCACCTTCCGGAAAAATACAAACCAGCTCGCCTGCCGCGAGCGCCTCGCGCGACATCTCGATGGCTTTCCTGGTCGATTTCGGCGACGGCTTGATGGGAATACCACCCATGAGGCTAGCGAAACCATGGGCGCGCCAAGTGTCGATCAACTCCGCGTCGATTAGCATTCGTATCTGGCGAGACGACGTCGCGAATATCAACAGCCCGTCGAGCCAGGAAATATGATTCGGCACGAGAATCGCGCCACCTTGTTCGGGAATATTCTCTCGGCCATAGACATGAATCCGATAGACCGAATGCGTAAGCAACCAGGCGAGAAATTTAATCGTTGCTTGTGGAATCAAGAGAATGATGTAGATAAATACCGGCACCGTCGCGAGGCCACACAGCAAAAAGATCTCTCGTGAACTTAAATACGCCTCTCCATTCACCGGACGACGCAAGAACCAGTAAAAGATCGAGGCGAGGAGCATCCCGCCGAACGTCAGAAAATTACTTGCGGCGAGAATCGATCCCCGGTGCTCCGGCGGACTGCGATCCTGCATATAGGAAGCCAGTGGGACATCGAACAGCCCGGCGCTGACGCCCAATAACATCAGAAATAGCCCCGCAGCAAAGTAGTGCAATGTGTAGTGGCCGTGGGGATCAACCAATACACCTTCGACGTTGTAGAGGAGAAACGCAAATAGAACCAAGCCACCAGCGCCAAGCGGCAATATGCCAAGTTCGACTTTGCCGCCGGACCAAATACCGGCCAATACGCTGCCGGCCCCCACCCCCACAACCAACGCAACGACCAACAAGGTCACATGCGTCTGGGCAAATACCATGCTTCCTTCCTGAACGAATTGATCGATGTTCAGTTGGAAGAGCATGGCAAACGTCCAAAAGAACATAATGCCGAGCGCCACTCGCAGCAGCGCTCGATCGTGTGCCAAGATTTTCAAGTCACGGATCGTTTGCCGCACAAAGTCGCGCGGGAAGAGTCGAGTGGGGTTGGCGGCCGGCAAATACGTGATGAACAAGCTGGCGCCCCAACCAGCAACCGCAAAGCCCAGCAGTACCATCGCTGAAATCCACCAACGCTCCTTGCCATACAAACCGGTGGCTTGTGTAGTCGAAAGCCAATTACCCAAACCGGTGCCTATAACCGTGGCGGTAACGGTGACCAATCCGATCACGCCATTTGCGGCGGAAATCCTGCTTGGCTTGAGCATCTCAGGAATGCTGCCCAGCTTCGCCGGCCCAAACAATGCAGCCTGCGAACCGATCAACGCAACGACAACGAACATCAAATGGATATTGCCGATCAAAATCGCCCCAATGGCAAGCGCCATGATGACGATTTCAGCCACCTTGCAGCGAACAATGACTTCGCGTTTGCTGAATCGATCGGCTAGAAATCCGGCCGGCGCCGCGAGAAGCAAGTACGGGAGCACTAAACAGCCGGAACCGATCGCCAATACCGCGCTAATATGTTGTTTGTCGACATATTGCTTACCGATGCCAATGACCAGCCAGCGCAAGATATTGTCGTTGGCCGCCCCCAAAAATTGGGTAAGCAACAGCCCAATAAAAGTCGCCGATCGCAAGTTGGCATGGTGCGACAAGTCGCTTACGGCATCTTGCGATTGCTCTTTGGCGGCTGGCGGCTGGACCTGGTGCATCTCTTGGTTCGATCTTGGTTTTTCAAGTTAAGACCCATAAATCTAGCCTCCGGCTCCAATAGGGCCAACCCAGCCTGCCACTCTAGACCAGGACAAATCGAAGAACTCGTCTTGATCCCCGGAGCGACCTAAGATTATCGTTTGCTCCTGGTAACCCAAAAATAAGCTTGAAAATGTCCTATTTGCGTCTTACACAGCCGTTCTCAATACGGCGGATTCCACCCGGAAACCCTACCTTCATGTCTCGGATATCTACTTTTCTGTTCGGTATGATTGCCGGAGCAGCCCTTCTACAAGGCGTGACCAACTACCACGTGGTTCGGGCTTCCAATGGGTTCCATCTCATTCCCAAGCATCCCAGCCGGCTGGGAGAGACTTTCGTCGATATTCGCTCGTTTACGATGACCGATTGGGCCGCCCGCCCCCAGTTGGCGTCAGCGTTGGTCCAGGCAAACCAGCAGCAACTGCTTGGCGACTCCGCTTCGGTCGCTCTACAGGACAAGCTCCAGCAGCTCCTTTCGGAACGAGCAGAAAAGTAGCACGATAGGCCCTGACGGTAGCTTCGTCAATTTCTACCTAACCCCTGGCTTCGCCGCAGTGGGTAGCGCGCCAGGCTCTAAGGTGGCGGCACGATCCAAATCGTCATCACGAACCCAACTCGGTCCGCCGCCCTGAAGTCTTCAGCCGTAATCGTTCGATGCAATAAAATGAAGTCCGCCAGCACATGGTCGCTCCTGCGCCGCGCGACCGACTAAGTTCCTCAGTGGTGAACGCTGATATGGACCTAAACCGCAATCAATTCTTTTTTCTCGGATTAGTCGTCCTGATGATCGGCTTGCAGGTGCGATACGTAAGTGCCTATGTGCTGACCCCGAAAGCGACCGAATTCCTTGCTGAACGGACAGGAACTTCATCAACCACGACTTCGATGTTCAATGCCTTTGGCAGTATTACCGGAGCCCGCAAGGTCGTAACACCGCCGGAGTGGCTATCGTGGTGCCTGATGTCCGTCGGCGCTGTGCTTTGCCTCCACTCCCTAGCCATGCCTAAGCCCGGATAAAGTCCATCGTAAAAAAGCCAACCCCCTCGCACTTTCGAACCTTGCCACCTCCTGGATTAAACAATATCAGCGTTTCGAGCCATCGGTTCGGCTTGCTCCCGAAGATTGGGTTCCAATTCGCCCGTCCGTAAAGCCACTCAATTGTCTAACCGCCTGGAACATCCCCTATCGGCCCAAAATCCGTAAATCCTTGCGACTCCACCTTGTCGGCGTTATCAT
Source organism: uncultured Planctomycetaceae bacterium (assembly GCA_964526975.1). GTDB lineage: Bacteria > Planctomycetota > Planctomycetia > Pirellulales > Lacipirellulaceae > JABDGM01. The sequence goes on along the minus strand of CAZGMU010000168.1, from coordinate 5,039 downwards.
CAAATAGGTGAGGAACAAACACGCCAACTGGACTTAATTCGCAAGGGTGGTGAACTGGCCCGCTGGCCGTTCGACCGCGGGAGGAAGACTCGATCCATGGCCACGCGACGCATTAAGGTCAATGAATCGAACAAAGTCACGATCGTGACTTTCAACGATTCAAAAATCATCGACGAGGCAGAGATT